>JBGSBH010000006.1:0-21660 GCA_041730635.1 Cypionkella sp. | reverse complement strand
CCGCGACGCCAAGCGACACGCTGTCGGGGATGGCGCCCGGCCGCCGGCGCGCATCGCCCGGTGCGGCGAGCTCGTCTCCGGTCGCGATCAGCGCGACACGCGGGCGCCGCCAGACGACAAGCGCGGCCACGTCGGCCGCCGCCGCGGCGACCAGAGCGCGCGGGGTCAGCAACTGCCCGGCGGCGAGCAATTCGTCCCCCGCGCGGAAATCGAAGCCGCGCCGGCGGATGTAGGCGAGCGGCCCGGCCGCCGGCATGACCGCCTGGCCCCCGTCGAAGGTCACCTGTTCCTGGATCACCACGCGGTCCGCCCCTGCGGGCAGCGGCGCGCCGGTGAAGACCCGCACGGCGGAGCCGGGCTCGAGCGGCGGCGGAGCGATCGAGCCGGGGAACGAGGTAGCCTGGACCAGCAACCGGCCCGGAAGGTCAGCGCTGCGCACCGCGTACCCATCCATTGCTGCACGGTCCTCCGGCGGCGAATCCGCCGCGGCAGCGACCGGGCGCGCAAGGATGCGGCGATGGGCGAGCTCCAACGGCACCGTCTCGGTGCCCAGCGGCTGGGCCACCCGCCCCAGCAGATCGCAGGCCTGGTCGAAGCTGATCACCGTGCCGTCGGCCCGCTCAGATGCCGCGCAGGCGTGGGATCTGGCCGGCGAGCGAGCAGGGGCGATAGCGACTGTCGAGCTCGAGGGCCAGCACGAGGTCCCACGCGTCCCGGCAGGCGCCGGTCGAACCCGGCAGGCAGAACACGAACGTGTCGGCGATCTGCCCGGCCAGAGCGCGCGATTGCAGGGTCGCGACGCCCACAGTGCCCAGGCTCGCCTGGTGGAATACGACCGCGAAACCGTCCATCTCGCGCCGCAGCAGCGGCCGCACCGCTTCCGGAGTGACGTCGCGCGGGGAGAACCCGGTGCCGCCGGTGGTGAGGATCACGTCGATCGCCGGATCATCCGCCCACGTGCCGACTTGCGAACGGATGGCCGCGATGTCGTCCGCCACGATCGCTCGCGCCGCGAGCGCATGCCCGGCCGAAGCCAGGCGCCGCGCCAGCAGATCGCCCGAGCCGTCGGTCTCCCATGTGCGCGTGTCGGACACCGTGAGGACCGCGATGCTCAGCGGGTGAAAGGTCAGGTCCTCGTCGATCCCCGGCATCAGGGGCCCCACCGGGCGGCGTCGGCATAGTCGCCGGCTACCGGTTCGACCCAGCGGACGCCGTCGGCGGCGTCCTCGCGCTTCCAGAACATTGCTTCGGTCTTGAGCCGATCCATCGCGAAGTCCGCCGCCTCGAACGCCGCCCGCCGATGGGTGGACGCGGCGGCGACGAACACGATCGCCTCGCCGGCGCGGATCGTGCCGTGGCGGTGTACGATCCGCACCCCGCCGGCCCCGAACCGCTCGCGCGCCGCTTCGGCAATGTTCCGGACCGAGCGAAGCGTCAGTCGGGGATGGTGATCGAGGAACAGGCGCTCGACACGCGCGCCGCTGCCGGCGACTGGGCGGGCGAGGCCGACGAAGCTCACCACGGCACCCGCGCCGCCGAGACAGCGCAGGAAAGCCGCGAACTCGGCCTCGGGATCGAGCGGCTCGGCACCGATGCGCGCGTCGATCACCTCAACCGCCCGATACCGGGGGGAGCAATTCCACCGCGTCGCCATCCGCCACCCGGTGTGCGTCGCTCACGACCGCGTCGCCGACACAGGCGCGCAGCCGCGGCGAGAGCAGATCCTCGCGAGCGCCGGGATGGCGATCCGCCAGCGCCTGGCGCAGCAGCGCCACGCTGATGCCCTCGCGGGGGACCTCCCACGCGAGCTCGCGCGCGATCAGCTCGCCGAGCTTCCCGTACATCGTGATCGTCACGCTCACGCCCCCTCCGATCCGCGATGTCCGACGCGACGCCGTCCGACAGGCGTCGCCATGCCTGATAGCGGCGATCGGGAGGGGATGCACCAGCCGGGCACGCCGGATGCAACGACAGAAACGATTGGAAAGGTGGTGGACGCACTAGGGCTCGAACCTAGGACCCGCTGATTAAGAGTCAGCTGCTCTACCAACTGAGCTATGCGTCCACTTCGCGTGCCGGCCGCGAGGTCCCGAATCGCCGGGAGAGGCGCATATAGCGCCCCGCTCGGCCTTGCCAAGGCCGTTCAGCCGAGCCCGCGGCGCCCGGCCTTGCGGTTCCAGCGGTTGATCATCATCAGCGTGCCGAGGCAGATCATGTTGGTCATCATCGAACTGCCGCCGTGGCTCAGGAACGGCAGCGGGATCCCGACCACCGGGGCGAGGCCCATGACCATGAGCAGGTTGATCGCGATGTAGAAGAATACCGTCGCCACCATTCCGCCGGCGAGCAGGCGTTCGAAGCGCCCAGGCGCGGCGAGCGCGACCCGCCAGCCCCAGCGCAGGACAAGGAAGAACGCCGCGAGCACGAACAGGCCGCCGAGTAGCCCCCACTCTTCGGCCATCGTGGCGAAGACGAAGTCGGTATGCGGTTCGGGCAGGTAATTGAGATGGCTCTGCGAACCTTCGCCGAACCCCTTGCCGGTGATCCCGCCCGAGCCGATCGCGATCTTGGACTGGGTGATGTGGTAACCGGTCCCCAACGGATCGCTCTCCGGATCGAGGAAAGTGAACACCCGGTTGCGCTGATAGTCGTGCAGCAGGAAGAAGAACGAGAGCGGTGCCGCGACCGCCGCGGCCGCGGCGCCCATCGCAAACCAGCGCAGTGGAAGGCCGGCCAGGAACATCGTGCACGCCCCTCCGAAGCCGATCGCGAGCGCGGTGCCGAGATCGGGCTGCAGCATGACGAGCAGCATCGGAAAGCCGATCAGCAAGCCGGCCGGAGCGAGCGAGCGCCAGGTCGGCACCATGCCGGCGGGAAGGTCGCCATAGAACCGGGCAAGCGCCAGCACCACGGCAGGCTTCATGAGCTCCGAGGGCTGAAGGACGATCACCCCAAGGTCGATCCAGCGCTGGCTGCCGCCACCGACGAAGCCGAGCAACTCGACCGCGAGGAGGAGCAGCAGGATCACCACGTAAGCCGGGTAGGCGACGAACCGCACGACGTCGCGCGCGAACAACGTCATCACGCTCGCCATCGCGAGGAAGACCGCGAAGCGCACCAGGTGCGAGAGGGCGAAGACCTCGAACTTGCCGCCGGCGGCGGAGTCGAGCACCGCGGCCCCGAAGCCCACGAGGAGGATCAGCGGCAGCAGCATCTGCCACGGCTGGCGAGCGATCGGAGCGGGGACGATCGAGCTCATCGCGGCTCGGCCTCGGTCGGCAGCGGCGTCGCCGGGGCAGCGGTGCCGACGGGCTCGGGGGGCGGCGCGACCGCACCGGTTTCGAGCGGTTGGGGGCGCAATTGCTGCGCGCGGGATTCGGCGTCGACGCGCGCGAACACGTCCTCAACCCGGCGCGGCGCGCGCCCAACGTTCTCGCCGGCGGCGGCGGCGAAGGACGCATAGCGCGCCTCGAGCCGTTGCTGCGCGGTGCCGCCCCATTGCTTCTCGAGCGCGTAGAGCGCCTCCAGCCCCTTTTGCGGATCGAACAGGAAAGTCGTGACGTCGCGCGCGATGGGGTAGGCCGCGCCCGAGCCGCCGCCGTGCTCGATCACCACCGCGCCGGCGTAGCGCGGCTTGTCGAACGGGGCGAAGAAGATGAACAGGCCGTGGTCGCGGTGCTTCCAGATGCCGCCCTTGCCGCTGGAGATGTTGAGGCCGACGACCTGCGCGGTGCCGGTCTTGCCGGCCATCAGCACGTTTTCGAGCGGGAGCTTCGCGCGCGCCGCGGTGCCCGGGCCGTTCACCACGTCGCTCATCGCCTGCTGGATGACTTCGACGTGGTTGCCGTGGAAGTTCATCGAGGCCGGCCGCGGCAGGCTGGGATCGAGCAGCAGCCGCGGCATCAGTTTGCGCCCGGTTGCGAGGCGCCCCGCCATCACCGCCAGCTGCAGCGGGTTCGCCAGCATGTAGCCCTGGCCGATGGTCGCGTTGACGGTGTCGTACGGCTGCCAGAGCTGGCCGTATTTCTTGAGCTTCCAGGCCGGGTCGGGGACGGTGCCGTAGAACTGGCTGAGGACGGGGAGGGGGAACTCCTCGCCCATCCCGCAGCGCTTCGCCATCGGCGCGATCACGTCCATGCCGAGGCGCTGGGCGAAGTGGTAGAAATAGACGTCGCACGATTGGTAGATCGCCTTGGCCATATCCACCGTGCCGTGGCCGCGCCGCTGCCAGCAATGAAACACCCGGTTGCCGACGCGCAGGCCGCCGCCGCAGCCGACCGTGGCGTTCGGATCGAGCCCAGCCTCGAGGAACGCCATGGCGACCATCGGCTTGACCGTGGAGCCGGGCGGGTAGAGCCCCTTGAGCACCTTGTTGCGCAAGGGCACGCGCTCGTCCTGGCTCAGCATCGCGTATTCAACGCGACCGATCCCGTCGGAGAAACTGTTGGGATCGAAGCTCGGCATCGAAGCCATGCACAGGAGGTCGCCGGTGCGGCAGTCGAGCACGACGACCGAGCCCGATTCGGTGCCCAGGCGGCGCGCGGCGTAGTCCTGCAACGGGCCGTCGATCGTCAGTTGCAGCGGCTTGCCCTGGATGTCTTCGCGGGTCTCGAGTTCGCGCACCATCCGGCCCGACGCGGTGACTTCGACGCGCCGGGCCCCGGGCACCCCGCGCAGGCGCTGCTCGAACTGCTTCTCGATCCCGTCCTTGCCGATCTTGTAGCCCGGGGTGATCAGGATCGGGTTGCGGTCCTGTTCGTATTCCTCCGCGCTCGCCGGGCCGACGAAGCCGATCAGGTGGCCCACCGCGGGCCCGGTCGGGTAGAAGCGGCTGAAACCGCGCTGGGGGACGACTCCGGGCAGGTCCGGCAGGCGGACGCTTACCGCGGCGAACTGCTCGTAATCGAGCCCGCTGGCGACCTCGATCGGCGCATACCCCTGCGCCTGATCGACCTTGTCGAACAGGTCGCGTACCCGCTCCGGCTCGAGCCCGAGGATCGGCACCAGCGCGGCGATCTCACGCTTGGGGTCGCGCATCCGCTCCGGAATGATGTCGACCCGGAAGTCCGCCTTGTTCGACGCCAGCGGCGCGCCATTGCGGTCGAGGATCCATCCGCGGCGCGGCGGGATAAGCGACAGGTTGACCCGGTTGCTCTCCGATTCGGTGCGATACTTCTCGTTCTCGAAGACCGACAGATAGGCCAGGCGGGCGGCGAGCAGCGCGCCGATGCCGCCCTGGACCGCACCGATCACGAAGGCGCGGCGCTCGAAGGTGGCGCTGAGCGTGGCGGGGCTGACGATCGCTCGCGCGCGGCGCGGCCGGCGGCGCTTCAGCATCACCCGACCATTCGCACGCGGCGCAGGCGGAAGCGGTCGAGCGCCGCGACCATTCGGGCGAGCAGGGGGAAGGCGATCAGGGTGGCCACCGCCTGCGGGGCCAGCACCAGCAGCATGGTCCCGCCGACCTTTCCGCCGGAGATCGTGGCGGCGAAGATCAGATACCAGCACGCGATCACCCCGGCTACGATCCAGTCCTGCAGGAAACCCCGCCACGGGAACCGGGTCTCGATGATTTCCAGCGCGATCATGGTGAGTGACCACAGCAGGATGGCGCTGCCGAATGGCTGCCCACTGAACAAGTCGTCGAACAGGCCGAGGGGGAACCCCGCCCATACCGGCAGCAGGCCCGGCCGGACCAGCCGCCAGGCGAGCAGCGTGAGGTAGCCGAGCGGCGGGATCAGCGGCACCGCGCTGGCGATGACGAGCTGCGGCACCACCGAGGCGAGCATGATCGAGGCCCACGGCACCGCGTAGGCGAGCAGCGGCGAATGCGCACGGTTGATCTTGCTGCCGTAGCGATCGCGCCGGGCCTGGGGAGACAGCTGGCCGATCATTCGTCGATCGCCTCGCTCACCGGGGTCCGCGCGGCCGCCACCGCGCGCGGTTGCCAGATCGGCTCGACCGCGACGAAGTCGGTCGCCGCCGGATCGCTGATTACCGCGGCCACGGCGCCATCGGCGGTTACCTGCTGGACGATCGCCACCGCGATCCCCGGGCGGTAATAGCCGCCCGCGCCGCTGGTCACGAACACGTCGCCCTTCTTGAGCGGATTGATGCCGAGGTTGATCAGGCGGATCCGCAGGCGTCCGTCACCGCGGCCTTCGGCAAACGCGACGACCTCGTCGCTCGAACGGCGCACGGGTATCACGCTTTCGCTGTCGGCGAGCAGCAGCACGCGCGAGCTGTCGGCGCCGACTTCGAGGATACGGCCGACTATGCCGCGCGGGCTGCGCACCGGCATCCCCACCTGCACGCCCTGGTCGCGCCCCGCGCCGAGATAGGCGAACCGCCGGGTGCTCGTCGCGCTCGATCCGATCAGCCGCGCCACCGCGACCGGCTTCACCTCGCTGTCGCGGAAGCCGAGCAGGGTCTTGAGCCGGGCGTTCTCCGTCCTGACCGCGTCGGCCTCCTTCAGGCGAATGCGGGCCAGCTCGACCTCTTTCCTGAGCTGCGCGTTCTGACTGCCCGCGGCGAGATACCCCGAAATCGCATCGAACAGCCCCTGGCCACCGGTGCGTGCGGCGGCGCCCGCTTCGCCCGCCGGCGCCACGCTGTCGCTCGCCGCGCCGCGCAACGCCCCGAACGCGGCGGGCTGCCACAGCGAGACGGCGAGCATCACCGCGCCGAGCGCCGCGCCGATCGCGGCCAGCACGTAGCCGGTGAACAGTCCGTATTGCGCCCTGCGCGAATGCCCGGAGCGCCGTGAAGAGGGCGGCGCCATCTCTCGCTGTCCTCAGGCGGTCATCAGGACGCCGCGGTAGATCGGGTCTTCCATTGCTCGCCCGGTACCGAGCGCCACGCAGCTCAGGGGATCCTCGGCGATCGACACCGGCAGGCCGGTTTCCTCGCGCAAATGGTCGTCGAGCCCGCTGATCAGCGCGCCGCCGCCGGTGAGCACGATGCCCTGGTCGACGATGTCGGCCGCCAGCTCGGGCGCGGTGTTCTCGAGCGCGATGCGCACGCCTTCGACGATCGCCCCGATGGGTTCCGCCAGGGCTTCGGCGATATGGCCCTGGTTGATGGTGATCTCCTTGGGCACTCCGTTGACGAGATCGCGCCCCTTGATGGTGATCACCTCGCCGATCCCGTCCTCGGGCGAGCGGGCGATGCCGTAATCCTTCTTGATCCGCTCGGCGGTCGCCTCGCCGATCAGCAGGTTGTGATGGCGGCGAACGTAGCTGACGATGGCTTCGTCCATCTTGTCGCCGCCGGTGCGTACGCTGGTGGTGTAGGCGAGGCCGCGCAAGGAGAGCACCGCGACCTCGGTGGTGCCGCCGCCGATGTCGACCACCATGCTGCCGACCGGTTCGGTCACCGGCATGTCGGCGCCGATCGCGGCCGCCATCGGCTCGAGGATCAGGTACACCTGGCTGGCGCCCGCGTTCGAGGCCGCGTCGCGGATCGCGCGGCGTTCGACCGAGGTCGAGCCGCTCGGGACGCAGATCACGATCTCGGGGTAGCGCAGCAGGCTCTTCTTGCCGTGGACCTTGCGGATGAAATGCTTGATCATCTCCTCGGCGATCTCGATGTCGGCGATGACACCGTCGCGCAACGGGCGGATCGCCTCGATGCTGTCGGGGGTCTTGCCCATCATCATCTTGGCATCGTCGCCCACCGCCTTGACGCGCTTGATGCCGTTCAGCGTTTCGATCGCCACCACCGAGGGTTCGTTGAGCACGACGCCCTGACCCTCGACGTAGACCAGCGTGTTGGCCGTGCCGAGGTCGATCGCCATGTTCTGCGAGCCGAATTTCAGGAGATTCGAGAAGAAGCCCATTTGCTGCGCGTTTCCGTAGAAAATCAGGCCCATGCCGCTTCCAGCAGCGGCACATGCGACCCGGGGGTGACGGGAATCTGCGGCCCCTTACCGAATGGTGCCCCAAAAGGCTAAAAAAAGTTGCAGCGCGACATCCGGAGAACTCCACGGATCGGCTCGAAATTCCGCCGCTTGGTCGCTAGGCCGGGGCGATGGTCCGCATCCGCCGCCTGCCCGAAGCGCTGGTCAACCGCATCGCCGCGGGCGAGGTGGTCGAGCGGCCGGCCGCGGCGCTCAAGGAACTGGTGGAGAACGCGATCGACGCAGGCGCTTCGCGGATCGCGGTGTCGCTCGAGGAAGGCGGGCTCGAACGGATCGAGGTGACCGACGACGGCTGCGGGATGGACCCGGGCGAGATGGCTCTCGCGCTCGAGCGGCACGCGACTTCGAAGCTGCCGGGGGAGGCAATCGAACTGGTCGCGACGCTCGGCTTCCGCGGCGAGGCCCTGCCGAGCATCGCCAGCGTGGCGCGGTTCACGCTCGAAAGCCGGCCCGCCGGCGCGGTGCAGGGCTGGCGGCGGGTGGTCGACCACGGCGAATTGCAGGTGGAGGGCCCGGCGGCGCTGCCCCCCGGCACCCGCGTTCGGGTCGAGCAGTTGTTCGCCAGGGTACCGGCGCGCCGCAAGTTCCTGCGCAGCGCGCGCAGCGAGTACGCGGCCTGTCTCGACGTGGTGAAGCGCCTGGCGATGGCGCGGCCCGAGATCGGCTTCACGCTCGACCACGGCGGACGGCGCATCCTCGCCCTCCAGCGCGGACAGGAACTGGCGGCCCGGGTGGCCCAAGTCGTCGCCCGCGAGCTCGAGCGCGACGGCGTGGCGATCGATCTGCGGCGCGGCGACCTGCGGCTCTCGGGCATCGCCGGCCTGCCGACGTTCAACCGCGGGGTCGCCGATCACCAGTATCTGTTCGTCAACGGGCGCCCGGTGAAGGACCGGTTGCTGGTGGGGGCGGTGCGCGGCGCCTACGCCGACATGCTCGCGCGCGACCGGCATGCGGTGCTGGCGCTGTTCCTCGACCTGCCTCCGCAAGGAGTCGACGTGAACGTGCACCCCGCCAAGACCGAAGTGCGCTTCCGCGACGCCGCGGGCGTGCGCGGGTTCATCGTCGCGGGCCTCAGGCAGTCGCTCGCCACTGCCGACCGGCGCAGCGCGCAGGCACCCGACGCGGCGGCGATGGAACGCTGGACCGTGGAGCCTGCGCCGAATGGGCCATCGATCTTCGCCGGCCGCGCGTGGGCCGACCCGACCGCCGCGGTGCACGAGGCGCGGCACGTTTGGCAGGGCCACCACGGGCGCGCAGGGTTCTCGCCGCACGGACGCGCGGAGCCGGCAGCCGCCACGGCGGAGGCGATGGAAGCGGACCATCCGCTCGGGGTCGCGCGCGGGCAGGTGGCGCAGACCTACATCGTCGCCGAGGCGGCCGATGGGCTGGTGATCGTCGATCAGCATGCGGCGCACGAGCGGCTGGTGCTCGAACGGCTGCGGTCGGCCGGGGCGGGGGAGGCGATGGCGCGGGCGCAGGCGCTGCTGATCCCCGAAGTGGTCGAGCTGGAAGAGCCGGACTGCGACCGCCTGGAAGGCGCGGCCACTGCTCTCGCGGACCTTGGCCTATGCCTCGAACGGTTCGGCCCTGGCGCGATGCTCGTGCGCAGCCTGCCGCATGCGCTGGCGCATGCCGATCCCGCGAAGCTGCTGCGCGACATCGCCGACGACATCGCCCAGCACGGCGACAGCCTGCTGCTCGGCGAGAAGCTCGACCTGGTGCTGGCGACGATGGCCTGCCACGGCTCGGTCCGCGCGGGCCGGACGCTGTCGGTCGCCGAGATGAACGCGCTGCTGCGCGAGATGGAACGCACCCCGCGCTCGGGCCAGTGCAACCACGGCCGCCCGACCTGGATCAAGCTGGCGATGGCGGATGTGGAGAAGCTGTTCGGGCGGCACTGAGCCGCCGCGCCGCTAGGGCGTCTTGCGCGCGAAGCGCACGAACGCGAGCACGAACACCCCGACGATCGCCGGTAGCAGCGCGGCGCGCAGCAGCTCGCTTCGGTCGTCGCCATCGGGTTCGGTGAGACCGAGCACCACCAGCGCCACCGCAAAGGCGATGAAGATCCACCCGAGCAGCGCGTCGGCCCACGGCTGGCTCCGATCGAGCTGCTCGACCAGCCGCGGCACTGCGTCCGGGTTGTCGCGCAGGGCACGGCGGATCGTCCCGTGCAACAAGCCGGTACCGATCAAGCGGGTCACCAGCGCGACGATCACCGCCAGCATCGCCATGCCGCCCAGCGGCACGAACAGTTCGACCATCGTTATCCTTCCCCACCGAGCGAGAATTCGCGCGACAGCAACACTGTCGCACAAGATCGGGCCGGCGCCAAACGCCTTGCTGGTGAACCGCCGCAGATGTGCTAGGCGCCGGCCACACGGAGAACGCGGGGCGCACCGATGAAGAAGCGGTCGATGGGAGCCATGGCGGCGCTGGTGCTGGCGCTGGCGGCGTGCGGCGACGAGGGTCCGACGGCGGCCGAAAAGGCGCGGATGGACGATGCCGACGTCGCCGCGGTGAAGGCCGCGCAGGTGCCCCCGCCGACTCCGGTGACCCCCGACAAGATCCTCTATCCCGATATCGAACGCTACGAACTGTTCGGCGCCGGCTGCAATTTCGCGCCGGCGGGCAGCATGGCGGCGGTCGCGCTCGCGCAGCCCGCGCGCGGTTACATGAAGATCGACGGGCGGCTCGAATCGTTCGCGCCCGATGCCGGCAGTGGCGATCTGCCGCTCGGCGCGAAGGGCAAGTACACCGCCGGGGCGTGGTCGTTCGTGCTCGATCTGGCCGAAGAGGAAGGCCAGCAGTCGGGCACCGAGACGGTCAACTTCCCCGCGCATTTCATCCTGCGCAACCAGTATGACCAGGTCGTCTACCAGGCCGACGGGACGGCCCAGTGCGGTAGCTAGCCCGGGTCGATCGGCGCGCCGGGATCGCGCACCTGAACGAGCCCGTTAGAGACCATCTCCATGACCGGCTCGTCGTGCTGGTTGAATACCTTCAGGTGCGACTTGAAGATGCCCATCTCGGGCCGTGACTGGCTGCGGCGCTTCTCGAGGACCGTGCTTTCGCAGCGCAAGGTATCGCCAGGGAAGACCGGCTTCAGCCAGCGAAGGTTGACGACCCCGGGCGAGCCGAGCCCCGCCTGGCGGTTGGCCTTCAGGTTCTCGACCAGCATCGCCATGACCATCGCGCAGGTGTGCCACCCGCTCGCCGACAGGCGGCCGAAGTGAGTCTGCGCGGCGGCCGCATCGTCGAGGTGAAACGGCTGCGGGTCGTACTTGGAAGCGAACTCGATCACTTCCTCGCGGCTGACCGGGTAGCGTCCGAATGCCGCCGTGCGGCCGACCTCGATGTCCTCGAAATACTGCACCTGTCGCGCTCCCCTGGCGGACTTGCGCCGGGTGGGTGCCCGCCGCGCGGCGGTGCGTCAATGCTGCCCGATCATCCATAGCGCCATGGCGACCATCGCGAGGTTCTCGGTGAGCGAGACGAACCCCAGCGGGACGTTGCTCGATCCGCCGACACAGGCGCATTTGATCGAGCGTTTCTGCACGTAGACCGCGTAGAACACGCTGACCGCCCCGATCGTGCCGATGGTGAGCGCGACCGGGATCGACAGCCAGTCGAGCGCCCGCGCGGCCATCAGCGCGCCGGCCCCGAATTCGAGGAACGGGTAGAGGTAGGCGTAGGGCACCCATCGCCGCGCGAGCAGGTCGTAGCCGAGGAACATCGAGGAAAACTTCTCGACATCCTGCAGCTTGAGCATGGCGAGTATCACCATCGCGAAGCTGACGAACCACTCGCCCGCGCGCGCGGTGAGCGCGCTGCCGAGCGCCGCATGGCTGACGGCCAGAGCCAGTGCCGCCGCCGCGGCGAACACCGCGATGACCGGCACGTAGCTGGTCGCCCCCGGTTCGGGCAGCGGCTTGCCGAAATGGCGCCGGAGATCCGTATAGCCGCCGATCCGCTCGCCGCCGATGAAGGCCTGCGGCGTCGTTTCGACTCCGTGCGCGGCCTTGTAGGCATCGGTCTCGGCGCGGCTCGTCAGCCAGTGGTCCTCGACTTCATACCCGTGCCGTTCGAGCAACCACTTCGCTTTGATGCCGTAAGGGCAAACGTGGTCGGGCATGACCATGCGGGTCAGGCGAGCGGTCTTGAGCGTGTCCATGAGCCGCTATATAGGTTCCGTACCATAGTACGGAGTCAAGGGTGGTGTCGCTCAAAATCTCCGAGCTGGCGAGCGAGGCGGGCGTCGGTGTCGAGACCGTGCGCTTCTATCAGCGCAAGGGCCTGCTCGAAACGCCGCGCGGCCGAGCGCCCGGCGGCCGCCACTACGGATCGGACGATGTCCGGCGCCTCCGCTTCGTCCGCAAGGCGCAGGCTGCCGGTTTCACCCTCGCGGAGATCGCCGAGCTCATCGATTTCGACCGGGCCGACGATCGTTCGCGGGCGAGGGACATGGCGCGGGCGCGGATCGCCGCGCTCGATGCGCGGATCGCCGACCTGGCCGAGGCGCGCGGGGCGCTGGCCCGGCTGGCGCGCGACTGCGCGCAGGGCGGTGAGGGACCGTGCCCGATCCTGGCGGCGTTCGACTAGTTGCGCGGCTTCAGATCGCCTCGCTCGATGTCGGGAATGATCCGATATCGCGCGACCACGAGGCTGAACAGACCGAACAGGATAAGGCCAACGGCAACCAGCGTGTAGAGCAAGCCCATCCCGCTCAGCGCGACGAGGGCATCGCCGAGGCCCTTGACCTCGCTCGATTGGCTGAGCCAGGCGCCGCGCACCAGCGACCAGCCGATCAGCGCGAACACCACCGCACGCGCCGCGTGCCCCGCCCGGCCGATCGGCCGGACGAAAGACGGGGCGCCGCCGCCGACCCGCTTCATGAAGCCTGCGTCCCACGCCGATTTCGCCTGCATCGCGGCGCCGATCAGGAAGCCCAGGCCGACCACGCCGAGCACCAGCGCGCCCGCTTCCCAGGTCAGCACGCTGCTCGCGGCCTGCTCGCCCCCGGCCTGGCCGCCGGCCTGCTGCTTGTCACCGCTGGCGAATTGGTAGGCCGTGTAGGCGAGGACGAGGTGCGCGATGCCGCTGGCGCCCGAACCGATCCGCTTCGCCCGCCCGCCGGCATCGTCGCCGTGATTCTCGACGTCGGTCGCCGCGTCGATCAGCTTGAAGGCGGCATAGGCCAGCAAGCCGAGCGCGACGAGATACAGCATGAGCGAGCCCAGCGGCACCTCCTGCAGCAGATCGAACACCGCGTTCTGGCCGTCCTTCGCCTTGCCGGCGGTCGACAACGCAAGATAGCCGAGCAACAGATAGACCACGCCCCGGGCGGCATATCCGAGCCGCACCAGCCAGCTGAACTTCTCCGACTTGTCGACCATTGCGGTGTTCCCCTTTCCGGGCGGCAAACGGACGAAGGGGCCTGTGGTGCCCCGGCCGCCGTCAGACGTTGAACTTGAACAGCATCACGTCGCCGTCCTGCACCAGATATTCCTTGCCTTCCTGCCGCAGCTTGCCGGCCTCGCGCGCGCCGGCTTCGCCGCCGAGCGCGACATAGTCGGCGAAGGCGATCGTCTCGGCGCGGATAAAGCCGCGCTCGAAGTCGGAGTGGATCTCGCCCGCCGCCTGCGGCGCTTTCGCGCCGGCCGGGAAGGTCCAGGCGCGCGCTTCCTTAGGGCCGGCGGTGAAGAAGGTCTTGAGGCCGAGCAGCCGGTAGCCCGCGCGGATCACCCGGGCGAGGCCGCTCTCCGTGAGGCCGAGCGCGGCGAGGTACTCGGCGCGCTCTTCCGGCGGCATCGCCACCAGCTCGCTTTCGATCGCGGCCGACACGACGACCGCCTGGGCCCCC
Organism: Cypionkella sp.; assembly: GCA_041730635.1. GTDB lineage: Bacteria > Pseudomonadota > Alphaproteobacteria > Sphingomonadales > Sphingomonadaceae > Tsuneonella. The sequence goes on along the minus strand of JBGSBH010000006.1, from coordinate 7,882 downwards.
TCGGCGGCGGCCTTGGCGAACACCTGTGCCGACAGGGCGTTGCCGTCCGCCGCGTCCTCTTCGGCCACGTTGCACACGTAAAGCACCGGCTTTGCAGTGAGCAGTTGCGCCTGCGCGAACACGCGCGCCTCGTCGTCGCCGTTGGGCTCGGTCAGCCGGGCGGGCTTGCCTTCGCGCAGCAGGTCGAGCGCCTGGCCGAGCACGCTGGCGGTTACCTTCGCCTCCTTGTCGCCCCCGGTCGCGCGCTTGGCGGCCGCCGGCACCCGCTTCTCGAGGCTTTCGAGATCGGCGAGCATCAGCTCGGTCTCCACCACCTCGGCATCGGCAATGGGGTCGACCTTGTTGGCGACGTGCTGGATGTCGTCGTCCTCGAAGCAGCGCAGCACGTGAACGATCGCGTCGACCTCGCGGATGTTGCCGAGGAACTGGTTGCCGAGCCCTTCGCCCTTGCTCGCGCCTTTCACCAACCCGGCGATGTCGACGAACGCGAGCTGGGTCGGGACGACCTTGGCCGATTTCGCGATCGCGGCGATCCGGTCGAGCCGCTCGTCGGGCACGGCGACCTGCCCGACGTTGGGCTCGATCGTGCAGAACGGATAGTTCGCGGCCTGCGCGGCCTGCGTTTCGGTAAGGGCGTTGAACAGCGTCGACTTGCCGACGTTCGGCAGGCCGACGATTCCGCAGCGGAAACCCATCGGTTTCTCCGGTCGTGGGCGATGAAGGCGCGGCCCTTAGCGGACCCTGCCGCCGCTTGCCAGTCAGTCGAGCACGCCTTCGACGATCGCGGCCATCGGCGAGCGACCCAGCATCGCCCGTTGCGCTTCGGCGGAGACGCGGTTGATCTCGGCCTGCGGCACCGCCCCGGCGCTGACCGGGCGGCGCAGCGGGCGGCTGCCCGGGGGCATGGCGATGATCGCCGCGATGGCGCGCGGGACATCCATCGCGTCGGCGCTGCGGCCCGAGCCGTCCTCGGTCCCCATGCGGGCGACGATCTGCGGGTAGCCATCGGCGTGGCGCGCGGGGGTGCGCGCCTTGAGCTCGGCCGAATAGCGGTTGCGGTTGACCCACACCTTGGTCGGATAGCCGCCGGGCTGGATGATCGAGACTTCGATCCCGTGCGGCGCGACTTCGTAGGCGAGCTGCTCGAACATCGCCTCGACCGCGAACTTGGTCGCCGAGTAATGCCCGGCGAATGGCGCGATCACCCGGCCGAGCTGGCTCGAGACGGCGAAGATCAGCCCGCTCTTGCGCGCGCGCATCGCGGGCAGGGCGGCGCGGGTTACCCGGTGATAGCCGTACACGTTGGTGTCGAACGCGAGCCGCGTCGCTTCCATGTCCTGCACTTCAACCGGGCCGGTGATGCCGATCCCGGCGTTGTTGACCAGCACGTCGAGCCCGCGCCCGGCCAGCCGCTCGGCCTCGGCCACGGCGCGGTTCACCATGTCGTCGTCGGTCACGTCGAGCTCGAGCACGGTGAGGTCGAGCTTCTCGTCCCGCGCCAGCTTGGAAAGTTCCTCACCTTCGGCCCGCGGCAGGTTGCGCATCGTCGCGAAGACTTTCGCGCCCGACCGCGCAAGCAATTCCGCTGCGCCGCGCCCGAAGCCCGACGAGCTGCCGGTGATGAGGATCGCCTGCCTTTTGAGATCCGGCCGCGGGCCGGGCTGGGCGCCGGCGGGGGTTGAGGCGAGCGCGGCGGCGGCAGCGCTTCCGGCGAGCAGGGAACGGCGGTTCATCGCAGGCATTGGAGACTCCTCTCGGACGGAGAAGCTAGCGCCGATCCGCCGCGCCGCCAATCGCAAGGGACCAGCCGCATGCTGCGATCGACGAACGCCGCGCTGATCGCGCTCCTGCTGGCGGGATGCGAGACGACCAATTCCGACAACTGGACCGGCGGCGCGACGACGCCGTTCAATCAGGCCGAACGCAGTTGCCTGAGCCTCGCGCAGGACGTTGCCGAGGAAGCGGACCGGCGCGAGATGTTCGTCGGTTGCATGGCGGCGCTGGGCTGGTCGCCGAGGCCCGGAGCGTCGATCGATATCTAGTCGGCGGCCGCCGGCGGCGTATCGGAGTGCCCGAGGCGCACGAGCTCGCGGTGCAGCACGCGCAGCGCCCAGATGTCGTAGAGCACATGGCCGATGACGACCGTGAGCAGGCTGCCGGTCCACCAGTAGACGATACCGAAGATCACCCCGATCAACAGGATGATGGCGGTGATCAGCGGCTTGGCGAGATGGACCAGGGCAAAGCCCGCAGCGCTGAGCGCGATCGCCGGGCCCACCCCCAGATGATCCCCGGCCAACGTCTGAATGCCGCCGCGGAACAGCGCCTCCTCGCCGATCCCCGCGCACAGGGAGATCCATACGACCAGCGGCCACCGGCAGTCGCGCGGCAGCAGCTTCGCCAGCTTCGCCTGGAGCTGTGTGGTGTGTTCGAGGAAGCGCGGAAACAGGCAAAAAGCGGTGGCAGCGGAGGCGATCAGGAGCCCGGCAAACACCACTCCCTGTAACATCGCGCGCCAGGACCAATCGACGAACGCGACCGGTTCGCGCCCCGACCACATCCACAAAGCAAGGCCGGCCGCGCTGAACAACGCCGCCTGCACGCCGAGGCCGGCGGCCAGCCGACCCGGGGCAAGAGAGCTTGGCTCAGTCACTGAGCCGCAGCGCGATCTCGCTCATGAAGCGCGCGTCGTTGCCCTCGGCGAGCCATGCCGCTTCGGCGGCGATCGCGCCGAGCATCGCCGCGAGATCGTCAAGCTCGGCTTTGGCGTAATTACCGAGCACGTGGCCGGTGACCCGGTCCTTGTGCCCCGGGTGGCCGATGCCGATCCGCACCCGGCGGAATTGCGGGCCGAGATGGCGGTCGATGCTGCGCAGCCCGTTGTGCCCGGCCAGCCCGCCGCCGACCCGCGCCTTGACCTTGAACGGCGCCAGGTCGAGCTCGTCGTGGAACACCGTCAGTGCCTCCACCCCGAGCTTGTAGAACCGCAGCGCCTCGGCCGCCGCGCGGCCGCTCTCGTTCATGAACGTCGCGGGCTTCAGCAGCAGCACCTTGTGCGCGCCGATCCGCCCCTCCTGCACCCAGCCGGAGAACTTCTTCTGCACCGGCCCGAAGCCGTGCACTTCGGCGATCGTGTCGAGCGCCATGAAGCCCACGTTGTGCCGGTGCATCGCGTATTGCTGGCCCGGATTGCCGAGCCCCACCCAGATCTGCATGGCGCCGGCTCCTATCGGGCGGGCGCGCAAAAGACAAAGCGCCGGTCCCCTTGCCGAGGACCGGCGCCTGTCAAAGCGCCATCGATGCGCGCCTTTCTCAGCCCTCGCTGGCGGCCTCGCCCTCGCCCTGGCCTTCGGCCGCCGCTTCGGCGCCTTCGGCCTTCTTGAGCGCCGACGGGGCGACCAGCGTCGCGATGGTGAAATCGCGGTCGGTGATCGCGCTGGTCGCGCCGGCGGGGAGGGTCACTTCGGAGATGTGGATCGCATCGCCCACGTCCTTGCCGGTGACGTCGATCTCGATCTGATCGGGGATCTTGTCCGAATCGCAGATCAGGTCGAGCTCGTGGCGAACGATGTTGAGCACGCCGCCCTTCTTGAGGCCGGGGCTCGCGTCCTCGTTGAGGAACACCACCGGCACCATAACCTCGACCTTGGCGTCCTTCGCCAGGCGCAGGAAGTCGACGTGCAGCGGGCGGTCGCTCACGGGGTCGAACGCGACGTCCTTGGGCAGCGTGCGGACCGACTGGCCGCCGACTTCGACCATCACGATCGAGTTCATGAAGTGCCCGGTGCCGAGCTGGCGCATCAGCTCCTTCGCCTCGACGTGGATCGGGGTGGGTTCTTCCTTGCCGCCGTAGATCACGGCGGGGACGCGGCCTTCGCGGCGCAATACACGGGAGGCTCCCTTGCCAGCCCGTTCGCGCGCCTCGGCCGGCAGGGTCAGAGCTTCGCTCATCGTGGTGCCTTTCGAATGCGGGTTGTGCCCGGTCCGCCACGCCTCCAGGGATGACCATGACGCCGGAAGCGCGGGCCGTTAGCGGGGAAGGGGCGCAAAAGCAAGCTTAGCGCACCCGGCGCACCGTGTAGCCTTCTTTCGCAAGCAACTCGGGCAAGCCCTCGGGCGGGGCGAGATGCGCGGCGCCCACCGCCACCAGCGGCCGCTTGCCAGCGTGAAGTAGCGCGACGATGCGTTCCGCCCAATCGCGGTTGCGGGCGGTCAATAGCGCTTCGCGCAGCTCGGGGTCGGCGAGCAGGCCCTCGTCGCCCTCGCGCGCGATCGCGTCCATGTCGCCTTTGAGCCACAGCTTGGCGAGCTTGGCGGTATCGCGCGCGTCCATCGTATCCTCCTCGACCACCGCGCCGAGCAGGTCGCGCTGATCGGCCTCGGGCAGCGCGTCGAAGATGGCGAACTGTCCTTCGATCCCCTCGAGTTCTTCCACCCTGCGGGCGCGGAAATCGCGCAGCAGCGCCCGGTCGACCCCGTTCTCGCCGAGCGTTTCGTCGGCGAGCTGCGCGAGCGTGATCGCCGCCCCCCAGGTCTCGGTGGCCTTGAAGTCGGCCTCGCGGAACCCGCCCTTCGCGAGCAGCGCCGCGAGGCGCGGGCGCATCGCCGGCGGTACCCGCTCCGACAGCGGGGGCAGCGCCTCGGCCGAGTGCGACAGGCGGGTGAACGTGGCGGCGAGCTTGGCCGAATCCTCGAGATCCTCGACCTCGACCACTAACAAGTCGGCCCCGACGATCGCCTTGTCGATCGCCGGGGTCCGCCATTCGGCGCCTTCGGGCAGCGCGTGGATGGTGCCGAACAGCCAGCCCGCGGGCCGGCCGTCGGCGAGGGTGATCTCCCACAACGCCGGGTCGGCGCGGGGAAGGTCCGGGGGCGGGGCGCGCTCGCACGCGGCGAGCGCCAGCCCGGCGAGCAGGATCAGCGCGGTGCGGATCACCGGACCCGCACGCTCTTGATGCCGCGCTGGCGCAGCGCATCCTGCACGCTCTGCTTGCCCGCGAGATGCCCGGCGCCGACCGCCATGAACACCGTGCCCGGGCGGTCGAGCCGATCGTCGATCCACTGCGCCCAGTTGCGATTGCGGGCATAGAGCAGGCGGTCGGCGAGCGCGGGATCGTCCATGCTCGCATTCATCAGATCGGCGAGCCGATCGGCGTCACCCGCCTGCCAGGCGGCGACCATCGCATCGAGCGTGGGCACCACTTTATCGAGGTTGGCGGCGGTCGAGGCGAGGAACTTCACCTGCGCTTCGGGCGGGAGCTCGTCGAACAGCTTCATCTGGCCTTCCAGGGTCTCGACCGCGCCACGCTCGGTAGTGGGCGCCGCCTTGCTTTCGAGCACTTTCTCGACGCCCTTGTCGAGCTGATAGCCGTTCTGCATGAGCGGGAGCACCGACAGCGTCATGGCGGCGAACCACGGCTCGAACCGGTCGAACGCTTCGGGCGGCAGCTTTAGCTTGGCGAGCGCAGCTTCGTAAGTCGCGCGCTGCTCGGGCGAGAGCATCGCGCGCAGGGACTTTTCGGGCGGCAGCATGGCAAGCGCCATGATCGTCTTCTGCGAGGCGGGATCGGCGAGCGCGCTCGGCGGCAGCTCGGTGACGATCGAATCGGACGCCGCCAGCGCGCGTGAGACCCGCTCGTCGAACCAGGTGGTGCTGGCGGGCAGCACGTGCACGGTGCCGAACAGGTAGATCGTCGTGTCGGCGTCGGCGACCTTCCACAACGCGGGCCCGGCGGGCGCCGCTGCGGGAGCGCTGGCGGAGGCGACCGCGGTCTCGGCGGCAGCGCAGCCCGGCAGCGCGAGCAGCGCGGCGGCGGGGATCAGCGCGCGGGCGAGCGTGCGAAGCGAAACAGACATCAGATTCTCCCTCGAACGAATTGGTTGAACATTGGTGACGGGGCGGCCGAACCTCAGCCGTAGCGGCGGACCGTCCACACGATGCCCCAGACCGCGACGACGATGAGGAAAGTGATCATCTCCTGCGGTTCGGGCAGGAAGCCGCCGCGCCAGCCGAGCCACCAGGTGGGCGCGATGGCGCAGTAGGCGTAGATGCCGGCGAGGGTGCCGTCGCGATAGGCGAGCGCCTCGTGCTCATCGATCGAGCGGTGCCAGATGTAGGTGATCGGCGGCACCAGCAGCAGCAGCGCGGCGATGGCGATCAGGGCGACGAAGCCGGGGAGCGGCGCGTTGCTGAACAGGCTCGGCGGCTCCTCGCCGGCCCACACGCTGCCTAGCACCATCAGCATGCCGATCAGCGCTCCGATGACGCCCGACAGCACGGCCATCCGCCGCGCCTTGCCGACCCGCGGAGAGGTTTGCGCGAAAATCACCGGCAGGCTGCGTCTCAGCAGCCAGCCGCACAGCACCGCCACGGCGAGTGCCGCGAGCAGGATCGCGCCGGCCAGCGGCTTCATCGCTCCGCGCTCGATCGATCCCGCGGCCACACCGGCGACCACGCCGGTCGCGAACAGCATCCCCGTTCCCGCCACCAATGCGACAAGCAGCGGCTGGCGCCAGAGCGGAAGGCGGCTTCATCCTCGGTCATCGAAAATCTCCTCGATCGGCAGGTCGAACAGGCGGGCAATGCGGAAGGCGAGCGGCAGCGACGGATCGTGCTTGCCGGTCTCGATCGCGTTCACCGCCTGGCGCGAGACGTCGAGCCGCATCGCCAGCTCGGCCTGGCTCCAGTCGCGCTCGGCCCGAAGCACCTTCAGGCGGTTCTTCATGTCGAAGCATCCTGTCTATGTGTCAGGTATTGCTGACCATATGTCGCGATTCGATGACTATGTCAAGCCAGCTTTACAAAGTGTAGCGCCTACCTGTCACGCCGTGGGTGCCATTGACGGTTTTTCCTCGCTCCGCCAAAGCCCGCGCCGATGGCCCGCGATCCCGCCCGAAGCTTCCAAGACATGATCCTGACGCTGCACGATTTCTGGAGCGCCAACGGCTGCGTGATCCTGCAGCCGTACGACATGCGGATGGGGGCGGGGACGTTCCACCCGGCCACCACGCTACGAGCGCTCGGGCCGGAGCCGTGGAACGCCGCGTTCGTCCAGCCCTGCCGCCGGCCGACCGACGGCCGCTACGGCGAGAACCCCAACCGGCTGCAGCACTATTACCAGTATCAGGTGATCCTGAAGCCGAGCCCGCCGGACCTGCAGGAGCTCTACCTCCAGAGCCTTGCCGCGATCGGCATCGATCCGTTGAGGCACGACATCCGCTTCGTCGAGGACGACTGGGAAAGCCCCACGCTCGGCGCCTGGGGCCTCGGCTGGGAGGTCTGGTGCGACGGGATGGAGGTGACCCAATTCACCTACTTCCAGCAGATGGGCGGGTTCGACTGCAAGCCGGTGGCCGGCGAGCTGACCTACGGACTAGAGCGGCTGGCGATGTATCTGCAGGGGGTCGACAACGTCTACGATCTCGACTTCGACGGGCGCGGGACGACCTACGGCGACGTGTTCCTCGAGAACGAGCGCCAGATGTCGAAGTGGAACTTCGAGGTCGCCGATACCGACACGCTGTTCGACCTGTTCCGCAAGGCGGCGGCCGAAGGATGGACGCTACGGCGAAAATCCAAACCGCATGCAGCACTACTACCAGTTCCAGGTGATCATGAAGCCGTCACCGCCGGACATCCTGGATCTCTATCTTCAGAGCTTGGAGAAGATCGGCATCGATCCGATGGCGCACGACATCCGCTTCGTCGAGGACGACTGGGAAAGCCCGACGCTCGGCGCCTGGGGTCTCGGCTGGGAAGTCTGGTGCGACGGGATGGAGGTGACGCAGTTCACCTACTTCCAGCAGGTGGGCGGGCTCGCCTGCGAGGTGCCGTCCTGCGAGCTGACCTACGGGCTCGAGCGCCTGGCGATGTACATCCAGG
>JBGSBH010000005.1:0-22391 GCA_041730635.1 Cypionkella sp. | reverse complement strand
CGCCGGCCCGCGCCGCGCGGCGCGCGCCGGCGGCGGCCGCCGGCGCGGTTGTCGTCGCGCACCCGGCGCGCCTCCTCGAGCACGCGGTCCGACTGGCGGGAGAGCTCGTTCAACTCATTCCACCGTCAGCAGCCGCGATTCGCCGACCGAGGCGGCGGCCTTGGCCTGGCCTTCGGCGCGGGCGATGTAGCCCTTCGACTTCTCGACCTCGGACGAGAGCGTCTCGACCGTCTGCTTCATCGAATCGAGCGCGCGCAGTTTGAACGCGTCGACTTCGTCCATCGTGTCGTAGGTGTTCTGGAACGCTCGCTGCAGCGTCTCGAGCGGGATGGTCGAAGCGGCGGCCTGCTCGTGGATCTTGCCGGTCTGCTCGCGCAGCAGCTTGGATGTGCTGTCGATGATCCCGGCGGTGGTCGTGTTCAAGGCAGTGATCTGGCTCAGCACCAGCCGCTGGTTGGTCATCGCCTCGGCCACGGTCACCGCGGTGCGCAGCGCGCCGACGGTGGTGGTGCTGGCGCGGTCGACGCCCTTGACCAGCTCGACGTTGTTCTTCTTGACGAGGTCTAGGCTGAGGTACCCCTGCACGCTCACCGCCATCTGGGTCAGCAGGTCCTGCGTGCGCTGGCGGACGTAGAACAGCGCGGTCTCGCGGATCGCCTTGGCCTTGGCCGGATCGGTCGCGTCGAGCTCGGCGGCCTTGTCCTCGAGCTTCTGGTCGAGCACGCGCGAGATGTGGATCATCTGCTCGAGGTTGCCCATCGCCTCCCACAGCTTCTGCCGCTCGACGTCGATCGCGGCGTTGTCCATCAGCAGCTCGTCCTTGCCGCTGGCGAGGTTGCCGAGGATCGACTGAATGTGCGTCTGAGCACTCTGATACGAACGGAAGTAGTTAGTCAGCTTGTTGCCGAACGGGATGATCCCGAGGAGCTTGCGCGGCCCGCTCTTGGCCCCGCGCCGGCCGGGATCGAGGTCCTCGACCACGCGGCGCAGCTCGGCGAGGTTGGCGCCGACCCCTTCGTCCTTGTCCATCGCCCGCACAGGCCGGTCGAGGAACCGGTTGGACATGCCCGCGGCCGCCATGATCTCCTTGCGGCCCATGTTGGTCAGCTGGTCGACCTTCTTGCCGAACTCGGGCGAGTTCGCATCCTGCGCGACGAGATCGGCAACGAACGCGTCGGCCTTCTCCTCGAGCTTCGATTTCTTCTCGTCGGACACCGGCACCAGCCCCGCGGCCTTCTCCGCGGTCACCACCGGCACCGGGTCGGGCGGGGTCAGCTCGAACTCGGTCGCGGTCTGGGTCTGCGTCTGGCTGGCCATGATACCTCTCGGGCACGCTGTATTGCGAACATAAAACAGTCCGCGGTCCTTTCAAGACCTAGCACCGACGGGCGGCAGGTTGAACCGATTGTGCGCTTGCGGATCAGGCCGCTTCGAGCAGCTTGATCGGCTCGATCTCGCCGGCGAGGTAGAGGCGCTTGGCCTTGGCGCGGCTCAGTTTGCCCGAGCTGGTGCGCGGCAGGGTGCGCGGGGGGACCAGCTCGACGACGCAGTTCATGCCGGTGATCGAGCGGACCTTGTCGCGGATCTGGTCGTGCAGCCGCACCCGTTCTTCGGGGTCGGACACGCGGCAGTGGACCAGCACCGCGGGCACTTCCTCGCCGCTTCCGTCTTCGATCGAGAACGCGGCGATGTCACCGTGGTTGAACCCGGGAAGCTGCTCGACCGCCCACTCGATGTCCTGCGGCCAGTGGTTCTTGCCGTTGATGATGATCATGTCCTTCGCCCGGCCGACGATGAACAGATAGCCATCGGCCATGTAGCCCATGTCGCCGGTGTCGAGCCAGACGTCGCCGTTATCCTTGGCGACGAGGCAGTCCCTGGTCGCTTCCTCGTTGCGGAAGTAGGAGTGCATCACGCTCTCCCCGCGGCACCACACCTTGCCGATCTGGTGGTCGCCCTTGACCTGGCTCTGCTCGCCGCGGATCTCGACTTCCATCCCAGGCAGCGGCTTGCCGCAGTTGACGATCGCCCGGTAGCGCGCGGGGCGGGCAAGGTCGCGCGGCGAACCCGACAGCCGCTCTTCCTCGACCAGTTCGACCCGGATGCCTTCGCCCGGTGGCATCACCGTGACCGCGAGCGTCGCTTCGGCGAGCCCGTAGCTCGGGGTGAAGGCGCTGGCCTTGAAGCCCGCTTCGGCGAAGGCGTTGACGAAGCACTGCATCACGTCGGGGCGGATCATGTCGGCGCCGTTGCCGGCGGTGCGCCCGCGCGAGAGGTCGCACCGCTCGGCGCCGTGGCTCTGCGAAGAGATCCGCCGGGCGCAGATGTCGTAGCCGAAGGTGGGCGAGTAGGACAGCGTATTGCCCGGGTTTCGGCTGATCAGGTCGAGCCAGGCGAGCGGCCGGCGCGCGAAATGCTCGGTCTTCAGGTAGTCGCAGCTCACCTGGTTGGCGATCGGCGACAGCAGACAGCCGACCAGCCCCATGTCGTGATACCAGGGAAGCCAGCTCACCACCCGGTCGCCCGCACCGAGGTCGACCCCGGTGGCGTGGCCGTAAAGGTTGTGCAGCAGCGCGCGGGGGGGGACCGCGACGCCGGTGGGAAAGCGGGTCGAGCCCGATGAGTACTGGAGGTAGCAGATATCGTCGGGCCGGGGTTGCGGCAGCTCGGCCGCGGGCGCCTCGGTCGCCGCGAAATCTTCCCAGCTGGACCCGGCGCAGCCCTGGCGGTCGGCCGCCGCCTGCGCCAGATCCCTGATTTCGGCCGGGTACATCAGGATCGCAGGGTCGCTGCTTTCGAGCTGGACCGCGAGCTGGTCGATGTAGCTTTCCTTGCCGCCGAAGGTGGTCGGCAGCGGCAAGGGGACCGGCCAGGCTCCGGCGTAGACGCAGCCGCAGAACAGGGCCGCGAATTCGGGGCTGGTCTCCGCCACCAGCGCCCCCCGGTCGCCCTGGCCGATCCCCGCGAGCACCAGCCGGTGCGCCATCGCCAGCGCATCGGCACGCATTTCGGCATAGGGATAGGCGCGCACGAGGTCGCCGCGCATGTCGTGAAAGTTGAGCCCCATGTCGCTTCGCGCGGCGTAGTCGATCGCATCGGCAAAGGTCGCGAAGTCCGCCCTGCGGCGCGGCAGGGGGCCATCGTTCGGCGTCGGCTTCATCGGCAAATCATTCATGTGTGGAGCGAAAACCCGTTGTCTGCCCGCTGTTTGAGCGCGATCCCGTGTGCAGTCTCGGCGTGCGCGCCCCCTCTAATGCCAGCGCGCGGATGGTCCAGCATTTCCCAATCGTTATACAGTGTGGCACGAATATGGCGACCATGGCCGACCCCCGCTCCGACCGTCGCTGCCGCGAGCGCCGCGTGCCCCGACCGCTGACCAGGGCGACGCTCGAGGAACTCGCGCTGGCGTACGTCGCCCGGTTCGCGACCAGCGCAGCGAAAGTGGAGCAGTATCTGCGTCGGAAGCTGCGCGAGCGCGGCTGGGACGACGAGCGGCCGGCCGAGCCAGAGGCCGTCGTCGCGCGCTTCGTGGCGCTCGGCTACATCGACGATGCGGCATGGGCCCGGGCGAAACGCGGCGGGCTGCGCGGCCGCGGCTATGGCGCCCGGCGGGTCGAGCAGGCCCTGGGCGCGGCCGGCATCGCCGAGGACGTCCGGGCCGAAGTGTGGGCGGGGGAGGGGGCGACGCGCCGGGCCGCGCTGACCCTCGCTGCGCGGCGCCGGTTCGGGCCGTGGGGCGGACCGCCGCTCGAGCGCGACATCGCGCAGAAACAGATCGCGGCAATGCTGCGCGCGGGCCATGGATTCGACGCCGCGCGCGCGGTAATCGGAGCATCCAGCATAGCCGAAGCGGAAGCGTGGGCGGCCGAGGCGGAGGACAGTTCATGAAACAGGGCATCATCCTGGCGGCCGTCGCGCTGCTTGCCGCCTGCTCCCCGCAACCGGCCGCGCAGGCGACCCCGGCAGCGGCGCCGACGCAGGCAGTCCATCCGGTCTCGGGCCTGAAGGTCATCCCGCTCACCGTGCGCACCGCGCGCGGTTCGCACAAGTTCCAGGTCGAGCTGGCGCAGACCGCCGAGGAGCAGGCACGCGGCCTGATGTTCCGCACCGAGCTAGGCGCGGACGAGGGGATGCTGTTTCCGCGCAACCCGCCCGATGTCGCCAGCTTCTGGATGAAGAACACCCCGCTGCCGCTCGACATCATCTTCATCGGACCCGACCGCAAGGTGATCAACGTCGCCGCCGACACCGTGCCCTATTCGCTCGAATCGGTCGGCGCGCGGGGGTTGACGGGGGCCGTGCTCGAACTGAACGCCGGGCGCGCCGCGGCGCTGGGGATCGGTCCCGGCGCCGAAGTGGACTGGTAAGGTCTCCGGCGCCGGCATGCTTGGCGGTCGCGGCCGAATCGGCTAGGCGCGCCCTCCATGGGTTTGCTCGCGAAGATCTTCACCTGGTGGAACGGCGCCACCATCGGCACCTCGCTGTGGAGCGCGCTCAACGGCGAGAAGGTCGGCAGCGATCTCGCTGGCAACGTCTACTACCGGGCGAAGAAGCGGGTGCCCAGGGGCCAGCCCTTCGCCGGCAGCGAGCGGCGCTGGGTGATCTACGCGGGCGCCAACGATGCCAGCAACGTGCCGCCCGAATGGCACGGCTGGCTCCACGGCAATCTCGACGACGTGCCCGAAAGCCGGCTCCCGCCGCCGCGGATCTGGGAGGCGGATTACAGCCCCAACGCGACCGGCACCCCCGCCGCGTACCGCCCGCAGGGCGCGCTCGAGCGCGGCGGCCAGCGCGCCCGCGCGAGCGGGGACTACGAGGCGTGGAGCCCGGAAGCCTGACCATGCCGACGTGTCTTGCCCGGGGGGCGGCGGCCCTGCTGCCGCTCGCCGCGCTTGCCGGTTGCTCGAAGGCCCCGCCCGCTCCGCGCCCGGTCGAGACCGAGGTGCCGCAGGAACTGCGCGCCCCGCGGCCGATCGAGCCGGCGGTCAAGACAAGCGGCACTCCGATGAAGGACCGGGTGGCGGTGATCGGGGTGCTCAACAAGCGCAACAACCTGTCGCAGACGCTCGAGATGAAGCCCGGCGAAGCGCGCCGCTGGGGCGAGGTGATCGTGCGCCTGGCCGCCTGCGAGCGCACCGCGCCGTGGGAGTTCCCGCGCCAGACCGGGGCCTTCGCGCAAGTGTTCGTGCGCGCGGCCGGCGAGGAAGGCGAGTGGGGCAAGGTCTTCTCGGGCTGGCTGTTCAAGGAGACGCCGAGCCTCAACGTCGTCGAGCACCCGATCTACGACGTCTGGGTCAAGGACTGCAGGATGAGCTTCGAGGGCGACAAGCCGCCCGCGGCCGCCTCCGACAATAGCGCGCCGAAAGCTTCGGGCAGCGAGGCAGCACCCGCGCCGCCGCGGCCTTCGCCGGAGCCGGCCGCCTCTCCCAACAACCTCACGTAGCGTTGCTGGCTGATCTCGACCGCGCCGAGCGAGGCGAGGTGGCCGGTGATGAACTGGCAGTCGAGCAGCCGGCCCCCGCCCCGCCGCAGCAGCGCCACCAGCCAGGCGAGCGCGACCTTGCTCGCGTTGTCGGCCCGGCTGAACATCGATTCACCGCAGAATACGGCGCCGAAGCCGACCCCGTAGAGCCCGCCCACCAGCGTATCGCCCCGCCAGCACTCGAGCGAGTGCGCGTGGCCGGCGAGGTGCAGCGCGCGGTAGCTCGCGGTGATCCTCTCGCTGATCCAGCTTTCGGGATGGCCGGGGCGCGGCTCGGCGCAGGCGGCGATCACGCGGTCGAACGCGCGGTTGCAGGTCACCTCGAAGCGATCCTGGCGGACGACCTTGGCGAGCGACTTCGACAGGCGAAAGCCGTCGAGCGGCAGGATCGCGCGCTTGCGCGGCTCGACCCAGAACACCTCGGGATCGTCGCGGCTGTCGGCCATGGGAAAGATGCCGCTGCGATAGGCGAGCAATAGCAGGTCGGCCGGAATTATCGGAAGCGCGGTGCCGTGCATCGGCATCGCCGTAGCAGGGTTTCGTCGCTTGCGATGCACCGCGTTTGCACCTAAAGCGCGCGCCACCCGAGCGCAGGGGTGTAGCTCAGCTGGTAGAGCATCGGTCTCCAAAACCGAGGGCCACGGGTTCGAATCCTGTCACCCCTGCCAACTCCCCCGTCCCCGGACCGGTCGCCTAACGGCCGCACCCGGGTGCGCCGCGCGCAAAAGAAATCCGCCGCGCCGCGGCACGCTTTAGCTTCCCTCCACGGTCCGGCGCCGCGTTAGCCGGGAACTGGCGCGGCCGGCTGCCGGTTGTCCCCTTCAGCCGGCGAACGAGCCCGTCAGCGGAGGTATTCATGTCAGGTCTGTCGTTCCGCACCAGCCGTCCCGATCCGTGGGCGCACCCGCGCCCCTACAGCGATGCCTCCGCCCGCCTGCGCAAGTTCGGCCCGGTGCGGCCGATGGAGGAACCGGGCTTTTTCGCCCGCCTGTTCGGCGCGCGCTGACGGCCGGCCTTCGCCGGGCCCGGGCCTCCTCGCCCCCCGGCTTGCTTTTGCGCAATCCGCGGTCTAGGGCGGCCGCGCTTTTTCCGGCACATGGAAATCCCCGCTGCCCTCCCGGACTTGAACCGGGGCGGCGCTGACCCCATCCCGGAAGGAGCGAGATCATTGGGCGAGAGCTGACGTCATCATGGCCAAGACCAGTCCGGCTGAATTCATCAACCAGGTCCGCGCGGAAGCGCGCAAGGTCGTCTGGCCGAGCCGCGAGGAAACGGTCCGCACCGCGATCTTCGTGGCGATCATGATGCTCATCCTGTCGATCTTCTTCCTCGGGATCGACACGCTGTTCGGCGCGGTGATGCGCTGGCTGCTGACGCTCGCCTGACCCACCACACGGACGAGACGAACTGACGCCCATGGCTCGCTGGTACATCATCCACGCCTATTCCGGATTCGAGAACAAGGTCCGCGATTCGATCATCGCCGAGGCCGAGCGGCTGGGGCTGTCGGACGCGGTCGAGGCGGTCGAGGTCCCGACCGAGACCGTCACCGAGGTCAAGCGCGGCAAGAAGGTCCAGGTCGAGCGCAAGTTCATGCCCGGCTACGTGCTCGCCAAGCTGGCGCTGACCGACGACGTCTATCACCTGGTCAAGAACACCCCGAAGGTCACCGGCTTCCTCGGTTCGGGCAACCGGCCGCAGGCGATCTCCGAGCGCGAGGCGGCGCGTTATTTCGGCGGGGTCGAGGCGGCCAAGGCCGAGCCCAAGAAGCACGTCAGCGTCGATTACGAGATCGGCGACCAGGTCAAGGTGCTCGACGGGCCGTTCGCCAGCTTCAACGGCCTCGTCGAGGAGCTCGATTTCGACAAGCAGAAGGTCAAGGTGTCGGTCTCGATCTTCGGTCGCGCAACGCCGGTCGAGCTCGACTTCGAACAAGTCGAACTCGTCAAGTAGCCCTCAGCTGCACGCGGCCGGCGTCGAGCGATCGGTGCCGAGCCGCGACAGCTGCCGCGGCGAGCTTCCGATCCGCACCGCCGCATCGGTGCACTTCCGCAGCTGGAAGCGAACCTTGCGCGCGCGGAAGTCGAGGCTGACCTTGCGGAAGTTTTCCATCAGGTCGGTGCCGAGCAGCAGCGCCGGCTGATCGGCGATCCCGAACACCGCGAACGGCGGCACGTCGGCGAACGCCATCGGCACGTTGCGCAGGATTACCGGCCCCAGTTTCAGTTCGGACACGGTGGTATACTCGAGCGTCGCCTTCGCGCCGGTAACCCCGGTGATCTCGACCGTTTCGAGCTTCGCGCCGCGGCGCTTGACCAGCTTGTCGCGCAGCGCCCGGTTGCCGATCGTCACTTCCGATCCGGTGTCGATCACTGCGCTGATCCGCAGCTTCTGCGCGCTCGCCTGGGTCAGGATCAGCTGGCCGCGCTGCAGCCGGGCGGTGACGACGATCTCGTTGTCGAGCCGCGGCGGCGGCGCGGCGGCATCGTCGACGCTGATCGTGCGCTTCTCGAAGTCGAGCATCAGCCGCTGCTCGACCAGCGCGTCGAGCCCGAGCATGCCCTCGCCGCCGAGGTGCCGTTCTTCGAGCACCGGCACGACCAGTCCGTTGACCGTCGTCGGCCCCACCGTCAGCTCCTCGACCTGCGCGCGCTCGATCTGGCGCGTCTCGGTCATCGTATTGAGGATCGCCGGCGCGGCCGGCGGCAGCCGTAGCGCCTGCGCCAGCCCGCGGCCGACCACGCTGCTGTCGGCCCCGCTGTCGACCACGAAGCGGTAGGGACCGCGCCCGTTGACCCTGACCGCGACGGTCATCCGGCTGCGCACCTTGCGCGCGTCGATATCCTCGCCGCCGATCGCCAGCGAGTTGTCGATCTCAGCGGGCCTGAGCGGCGGCATCGCACCCACCGGCGGGGCGGGCCGGGCAGCCGGCGTCTCGCGCGCGGCAACGCCCGGCGCGCCGTCGCCCGCCGCGGCGCCTGCGGCCAGCGCGGCGAGCGCGAGAACACCCGGTGCCAGCTTCTTCATCAGCGAGACGATACACCCCGACACCCGGCCGGGCAAACCGCTGTTCGACCAGCGACCGACCGAGCCATGCAGGCGGTGGTTGCGCCGGGCGGCGGTTTCGCCTAGGGGCCCGCGTTCCCAGCTCCCAGCGCCGGGAACCACCGCGGGAGAGCGGCCGCCAGGCCGCTCGCTTGACCGCTTACCATGAGCCCTTCCCCGGAGGGGCGACAGTGAGAAAGGAGGCCATCCGTGGCCAAGAAGATCGACGGCTATATCAAGCTGCAGGTGCCCGCGGGCGCCGCCAACCCATCGCCCCCGATCGGCCCCGCGCTGGGCCAGCGCGGCGTCAACATCATGGAATTCTGCAAGGCGTTCAACGCGGCGACCGGCGAGATGGAGAAGGGCATGCCCATCCCCACCGTCATCACCGTCTACGCCGACCGCAGCTTCACCTTCGTCACCAAGACCCCGCCGGCGAGCTTTCTGATCAAGAAGGCCGCCAACCTGAAGTCGGGCTCGAAGGAGCCGGGCAAGGTCAAGGCCGGCACGATCAAGCGCTCGGCGCTGTCCGAGATCGCCGAGATGAAGATGAAGGACCTGAACGCCAACGACGTCGAGATGGCGACCCGCATCATCGAAGGCTCCGCCCGCTCGATGGGCCTCGAAGTGGTGGAGGGCTGATCCGATGGCCAAGCAGACGAAAAAGGCGAAAGTTCTTTCGCAGATCGACCGCGAGGCGCTCTACAGCTTCGCCGACGCCCTGAAGACGCTGCGCGAGCATGCGTCGAAGAAGTTCGACGAGACGCTCGAGGTGGCGATGAACCTCGGCGTCGATCCGCGTCACGCCGACCAGATGGTCCGCGGGATGGTCTCGCTGCCGTCGGGCACCGGCAAGGACGTGCGCGTCGCGGTGTTCGCGCGCGGCGACAATGCCGCCAAAGCGCTCGCCGCCGGGGCGGACAAAGTCGGCGCCGAAGACTTGATGGAAGACATGCAGGCCGGCAACCTCGACTACGACCGGGTGATCGCCACCCCCGACATGATGGGCGTGGTCGGGCGCCTGGGCAAAGTGCTCGGCCCCAAGGGGCTGATGCCGAACCCCAAGCTCGGCACGGTGACCCCGAACGTCGAACAGGCGGTGAAGGACGCCAAGGGCGGCCAGGTCGAATTCCGCGTGGAAAAGCAGGGCATCATCCATTCGGGCCTCGGCAAGCTGTCGTTCTCCGACGAGGCGCTCAAGGCGAACTTCGCCGCGCTGACCGAGGCGGTGGTGCGCGCCAAGCCCTCGGGCTCGAAGGGTAAGTACGTGCGCAAGGTTTCGCTGACCACCACGATGGGCCCGGGCCTCAAGGTCGATCTGGCCGAAGTCGAAGGCGCGTAATCGCCCACCGCGCTCGAGTAGCGCGCAGCGCGGTAGCGCAGACCTCGCGCTCAAGTAGCGCGCAGCGCGGTAGCGCAACAAAAAAAGGCCGGCGGAGCGATCCGTCGGCCTTTTTCGCATGTCGGTGTCAGGTGAGCAGAGCGCTGCCGACGACCACGGCGTGCTGCGCCCCCAGCCGCAGCGGCCGGCCGTAGAGCGCGTTGCCAAGCGCCTGCTCGGCCAGGCGCACTCCGCCGCGCAGCGCAGCGTGCGGCAGCGGGGCGAGGCTGCCGCCGCCCTCGATGGTGGGCGGGTTCGCCGCGTACGTGCCGGTCGTGACCCCCGGTTCGGCCGCCAGCGAGGCGCAGAAGCGCGCGAAGCGCCGCGCGACGAGGCGGTTGATCCGCTGGCGATCGCGGCTGAGCAGCTCGAAACTGTGCGAGACTAAGGTCAGGCTGGCCACCCCCGAATCGCGCGCGTGACGCACCGCGGCGATCAGCTCGCGATGCGATAGGGCGGTGAGCTGGCCATGGCGGAGCGCCCGGCCGAACGTCCCGATGCAGGCGGTCGGCACCTCGATCAGGCCGTGATGCGCGAGGGGGCGCAAATGCTCGCGGCCGAGGGAGAGCGCGCCGTCGCCGCGGCCAGCGAGGGCCGGGCAATGCGACGTGTCGTAGACGATGTCGAGCTCGGCCAGCGCGCGCAGGGTATCGTCGTTGGCGCCATAGTTGCCGGCGCGGAAAGCGACCGGCGCCGGGGCGCCCGCGGCGATCAGCGTATCGCGTGCGTAGCGCAAGATGCGCAGCTGATCGTCGAGCGCCAAATCCTTGAGATTGCGCCCGGTGCGCCCGCCGACCAGCGCCGCGGGGGCATAGGCCAGCCATTCGCTATGGCAGTGGAGCTGGACGTCGTGTCCGCGCGCGACGATCGGGCCGACCACGTCCACGATCGCCCCGACCCCCCACAGCAGCGCGGGCATCGGATCGACGAAGAAAACGCCCTTGAGGCCGTGCCGGTCGAGCACGTCCATCTGGTAAAAGACGCCCACCGCACCGCCAGGCGTCGCGCACTCGATCGAGCGGGCGAAGTTCTCGGCGCGCGTGCCCGGTCCGTCCGCCCCCGGCAGGCGGAAGGCATATTCGGTATCGACCGTCAAATAGACCGCAGTCATCGCTCGCCGCCAGCGCTCCTCGGACCCGGGGGGACGGCACTAGCGCGGGTGGGGTTAAGACGCGGTAAGGCCCCTCAGATCTCTTCGGGCGAGACCGCGTGGCCCGCCTCGCCCAGCGCGGCCGAGAGCGCGGCGATGCAGCGGTCGACCAGCGCGGCGTCGGTGCTGCGGACGACGAAATTGGCGCCGACGCGCCCGTCGCGGAAGAACGGGTAGCTGCCGATCTGGACCCCCGGATGTCCCTGCTCGGCCTCGCGCAGCAGGTCCGCCACTTCGCTTTCGGCGGTCCAGCAGCCGATCGTCCGGCTGACCAGCGGGGCGCCCCCTTCGAGCGTGCCGGTGAGCGCATCGAGCATGCCGGCGGTGATGTGCGGCACGCCCGCCATCACGAACAGGTTGCCGATGCGGATGCCCGGCGCGCCCGACATGCGGTTGGGAATCAGCTCGGCGCCTTGCGGAACGCGCGCCATGCGCAGCCGCGCCTCGCTGAGCGCCAGGCCGCGGCCGGTGTAGTAGCGCTCCAGCATCGCCCGCGCTTCGGGGTGGAAGACCACCGGCACCCCGAGCGCCTTCGCCACGGCATCGACGGTGATGTCGTCGTGCGTGGGGCCGATGCCGCCGGTGGTGAAGAGGGAATCGTTGCGCTGGCGCAAGCCGTCGACCGCCTCGACGATCCGCTCCTCGACATCGGGCACCACGCGCACTTCGGCGAGCCGGATGCCCTGGACCTGCAGCCAGCTCGCGATCTGCGGAATGTTCTTGTCGTGCGTGCGGCCCGAGAGGATCTCGTCGCCGATCACGACGAGCGCGGCGGTCCAGATGCGTTCGGCGGCAACCATCGCTATCGGCGCTAGGCCAGGCGCGGGCGGAACGCCAGTCCTACTCGGCGGCTTCGAGCTGCCGCTCTGCGGGTGCCTCGACCCGGTCGAACCGCAGCACCCCGTCGGCGATCGGGGCGGTCGCCAGCGCCTTCCGGTCGGCGCGGTAGTCCTGGCTCAGCCGCCACGGCAGCGTCGTCGCGCTCTTGGGCATGACATGCTTGCCGCGCTGGATGTAGCCGCTCGAGAAATCGAACAGGTCTTCCTCGACCAGCCCGTGGTTCTCGGGCAAGACCGGCACGGCGACGTTGGCGCCGACCGCGCGCATGTGATTGAGCACCTTGCAGACGTATTCGGAATTGATGTCCGCCCGCAGCGTCCAGCTCGCGTTGAGGTAGCCGAACACGACCGAGAAGTTCGGCAGGTTCGAGAACATGCAGCCCTTGTAATAGAACCGCTCGGCGAAATTGACCGCCGCGCCGTCCTGGCTCACCGCGATCTTGCCGGCGACCGCGAGCTTGAGCCCGGTGGCGGTGACGATCAGGTCGGCGGGCAGCAGCCGCCCGTCGGTCAGCCGCACGCCGTCCTTCTCGAACGCCTGGATATGCCCGGTGACGACTTCGGCCTTGTCGCGCTTGATCGCCTCGAACAGGTCGTCGTCGGGCACCAGGCACAACCGCTGCTCCCACGGGTTGTACGGCGGGGTCCAGGTGGCCGCATCGTAACGCTCGCCGAGCGACTGCCGGATGCGCTTGTGGAGCGCGTCCTTGACTTTGTCGGGCCGCGTGCGCGCGCGCTTGAAGCCGATGTCCTGCAGCAGCACGTTCTTCCACCGAGTGATCCTGTAGGCGGTCTCCTCCGGGAGCCATCGGCGCAGGAAATTGGCGATCCCGTCCTTCGCCGGGCGCGAGAACATCCAGGTCGGCGTGCGCTGGAGCATGGTGACCCGGGCGGCCTCGTCCGCCATCGCGGGGACGATCGTCACCGCGGTCGCGCCCGATCCGACCACGACGACGTTCTTGCCGCGGTAGTCGAGGTCTTTCGGCCAGAACTGCGGGTGGACCACCTGGCCCTCGAACGCGGAGAAGTCGAACCCCGCGTCGTAAGGGTCGTCGTAGTCGTAGTAGCCGGTGCCGAGGTAGAGCCAGTTCGCGGTCACGCTCTCGCGCTGGCCGCCGCGCTCGACGGTGACGCGCCAGCAGCCCTCATCGGAGCGCCAGTCGGCGGCGACGACCTTGCTGTCGAACACGATCTTCTGCCGGATGCCGCGTTCGTCGACGATCCGGTTGAGGTATTCGAGGATCGCCGGCCCGTCGGCGATCGACTTCTCGTGCTTCCACGGCTCGAACACGAAGCCCAGCGTATGCATGTCGCTGTCCGAGCGGATGCCCGTGTAGCGGATCAGGTCCCACGTCCCGCCGAGATCGGGCCGCCGCTCGAGCACCGCGTAGCTTCGCTCGGGGCACATCAGCTCGAGATGCGCGGCCATGCCGATGCCGGATATTCCGGCACCGACGATCAACACGTCGTGGTCGCAAGGGCTCAGGCTCATGGCGTCTCTCCGGATTGACGCGAGCGTAAGCCGCTGCGTTGCAACATGCAACGATTCTGGGCAGCTAGCCTCCCTTGCGGCTGGCTTCCGCCGCGGCGGCCACATCGGCCGGCCACGTCACCTGGGTCTGCGTCTGCGGGTTGAACACGCTGCCGGGATAGATCGCCGCTTCGGCCGCCGCGATCTCCTCGGCGGTAAGGAACTCGCTCGGGCTCAAGGCGAACACGTCGAGCCCGCGGGCGATCTCGGTCGCGTAGATGCGGCCGTTGTACCAGTACGCCGACCAGTAGCCGCCGGTGACCAGCTGGTCCTTGTCGACCGGGCCGCGGTCGAAATAGGCGATTTCCTTGACGTTGGCGGGATTGGTGAAGTCGATCACGCTGATCCCGCCCTGATACCACGCCTGCACGAAGATATCGCGGCCCGGCACCGGGATGATCGAGCCGTTGTGCGCAACGCAGTTCTCCTTGTCGCTCTGCGGCGCGGGCAGCTTGTAGTGCCCCTTGGCGACCAGCTTGCCGTTCTCGATGGCATAGAAGGCGTTGGCGCCCCAGGTCACCGGATCGCCCGCCTGGCAGCGCGGCCGCCCGCCGCCGCCCCACTCGTCGGTGAACAGCACCTTGGTGCCGTCGTTGTTGAAGGTGGCCGAGTGCCAGTAGGCGAAGCCCTTGTCGGTCACGTCGTCGATCCGCTTCGGCTTCAGCGGGTCGGAGATGTCGAGGATGATTCCGTTGCCCGAGCAGGCCCCGGCGGCGAGTTTCTTCGCGGGGAACACGGTGATGTCGTGGCACATGTCGGTGCGTTCGGTGTCCTGCGTCCCCTCGCCGTGGTCGCCGCCGCGCCACAGGCCGGCGATCTGCCCGTTCGCGGCGAACACCCGCGGGCGGTCGACGATGCGCGCCTTCGCCGGATCGGCGAGCGGGATCTCGATCACGTCGATCGAGAACAGCGCGGTGCGGTCGTCGCCCTGGCTGTCGACGCAGCCGGCGAGCTCCTTCTCGTCGCGGATGTAGCTGGTGCCCGAATTGTAGACCACGATGCGCCGGGCATCGGCCGAGACGACCGAATGCGTATGGCTGCCGCGGCAGGTCTGCACCTGGCCCACCTGGCGCGGCCGGGTTATGTCCGAGATGTCGAACAGGCGGATGCCCCGGAAGCGCTCGGGGCTGATCTTCTCGTTGACCCCCTGCAGGCCGCAATCGATCCGCGCGCGGGCATCCTGCACGCTCATGATGAGGAGATTGCCGACCACCGAGACGTCGCCCTGGCCGCCCGGGCACACGGTCGAGCTGACCAGGCTCGGCATGCCGTCGGTGCCGAGGCGGTAGATGTTGAACCCGTGATAGCTGCCGGCGATCATCAGGTCGTCCTTGAACGCCAGATCGGTGGCCGCGAACTGCAGCAGCGAGCCGCGCTCGGTGAAGTCGGGCTTGGGCGGCTCCGCATCCGGCTTGGCGGGCTTGGCCGGCTCGCCTTCCTTCTTCGGCTTCAATGGCTGAAGCTGCGCCGGGTTGGCCGGGTCGAAGAACCCCGGCGGCTTGGGCAGCGCGGCGACCTTGCGCAAATGGAGGATCGCCTCGCCCGCGTCGCGGAAGCCCGCCGCGAGCGTCGCGCGCGGATCCTGCGAAAGACCGGCGGCGACCGCGTTCATCCGGTCGATCTCGGCCTTCTGGTCGGTCACCACTTCGTTGGTGAACTCGTACATCACAGGGTCGTAGGCGGTGCCCGGCCGCGCGTGCAGGTCCTCGACCATGTCGAGCGCGCCGCGATGGTGCGCGGTCATCAGCTGCAGGAACAGGCGGTCGAACGCGGTGCCGCTGGCGGCGGCGAGCGCGGCCATCTGCTCGGCGCTGGCCATCCCCTTCATCGCGTGGTGCGCGTGGCCCATCCCGGCCATCGCCACCTCCTCGTTGCGGTCGGTGAGCCAGGTCGTCATGAACTTGATCTCGTCGGCCTGGCTGGCCTCGATCCGGTCGGCGACCTTGAGCACCGCGGCACTGTTGGTGCGCGCCTTGGCGAGGCTCGCCATCTCGAGCGCCTGCCGGTGATGGACGATCATGTGCTGCATGAACGCGACATCCCCGGGGGCGTAGCGGGTGCTGGCGAGCCTGGTCGCTTCCTCGGCCGTAAGCGTGCGGCTCGGCTGGCCCGGCGCGCCCGGCAGGACGATCGGCGCGTCTTCGGCGACGACGGCATGGGCGGGAAAAGCCGCGCCGGTGAGCAGGACGAGGCGCAGGGCACGGGCGAGGCGAAGGGTCATGTTTTTGCTCGGGTTGTGAGGAGGTTCGCCCGGCCTTCTCCGTTCCCCTTCCGGGCGCGTCAAGCGCCACCGGGCCGCGCGGCGTGCATTTCGTCGATTAGCCGCGTGACGCACGGCCATTGCGGGCGTAGGCCCCGCGCAGCACTATCCGGGGACTCTTTTTCCATGAAATCTTCCGTCGCGTCGGTTCTCGCCGGTATCTTCGCCATGTCAGCGGCTCATGCCCAGGAGCCCCAGCCCGCTCCGCCGGTCGAAGCGACCGAGGCGCCCGAGAACGAAGCGACCGACCCCGATGCGCAAACCGGCAAGCTGCCGCTGCCTGCGAGCGGCCAGCCGGCGGCGGCCGTCAACGCTCCGGCGACGACGGCGGACGAGGCGAAGTGGGACGTGACCGCTCCGCGCGGGGCGGTGCTGCGCGAGGCCGCGATCCGCACCGAGGAGGGCACCTGGATGGACGTCGACGTCTCGCCCGACGGGCGGACGATCGCGTTCGCGCTGCTGGGCGACATCTACACGATGCCGATCACCGGCGGCACGCCGACCCGGATCGCCGAAGGCCTCGCGTGGGAAGTCCAGCCGCGCTTTAGCCCCGACGGCCGGCGAATCGCTTTCGTCAGCGACCGCGAAGGGGGCGACAACGTCTGGCTGATGAACGCCGACGGGTCGAACAAGGTCGCGCTGACCAAGGAGGACTTCCGCCTGCTCAATCAGCCGAGCTGGAGCCCCGACGGGCAGTACATCGTCGCCAAGAAGCACTTCACGACCGGGCGCTCGCTCGGCACCGGCGAGGTATGGCTGTACCATGTCGCCGGCGGCGGCGGGGTGAAGCTGGTCGCGCGGCCCAACGAGCAGCATCAGAAGGAGCTCGGCGAGCCGACGTTCGCGCCCGATGGCAAGTCGGTCTATTTCACGCGCAACAACACCCCGGGGCCGATCTTCGAATACGCGCAGGATTCGACACAAGGGATCTTCGAGATCCAGCGCTACGACATCGCCACCGGCGAGACGACCGACGCCGTGGGCGGTTTCGGCGGCGCGGTGCGGCCGACGCCGTCGCCCGACGGCCGCAAGATCGCCTTCGTCCGCCGCGAGGCCGACAAGACCGGACTGTGGGTCAAGGACATCGCGAGCGGTGTCGAACGCAAGCTCTATGGCGAGCTCGACCGCGACGTGCAGGAGACCTGGGCGGTGACCGGGGTCTATCCGAACATGGACTGGACGCCCGACAGCCGCAGCGTGGTCTTCTGGGCCGGGGGCAAGCTGCGCCGGATCGGCGCCGAGGGTGGTGCGGCGGCGGTGATCCCGTTCGCGATCGACGATACCCGCGCGGTCGCCGACGCGCCGCACCCGCGCATTCCGGTAGGCGAGGACAGCTTCCGGACCCGGATGGTGCGCTTCGCCGCGGTCTCGCCCGACGGGCGCCAGGTAGTCTACGAGTCGCTCGGCCGGTTGTGGCTCAGGCCGGTCGGCGGCGGCACCCCGCGCCGGCTGATCGCCGGCGAGAGCGACGCGCTCGAGCTCTACCCCGCCTGGTCGCGCGACGGCAAGCGCGTCGCCTTCGTCCGCTGGACCGACCGCGATCTCGGCCGGCTGATGGTCGTTCCGGCCAGCGGCGGCACCGCGCGAGCCCTGACGAGCCAGCGCGGGCACTATGCCAACCCGGCCTTTTCTCCCGACGGCAACACCGTGGTGTTCGAAAAGCGCGGCGGCGGGTTTCTCACCTCGCCCGACTGGTCGGAGAACCCGGGAGTGTACCGGGTCGCGGCGAGCGGGGGCGCGCTTGAACTGATCGGGCGCGGCAACGCCGCACCCCAATTCGGTGCCGACGGCACCCGGCTGTTCATGATCGGCAGTTCGGGCGGCAAGACCCAGCTGATCTCGACCGACCTCAACGGCGAAGCCAAGCGGGTCCATGCCGAGGGCGAGCTGGTCAACGACTACCGCGTTTCGCCCGACGGGCGCACGGTCGCGTTCCGCCAGAACTACGAGGTGTTCGCGATGCCGCTGATGCCCGGCGGGCAAGCGGTCTCGGTCGACGAGAAAGGCGGGCCGTTGCCGGTGACCCGTGCGTCGCGCGGCGGGGCGGACTACATCCACTGGTCGAACGGCGGCGCGCAGCTGCACTGGAGTGTCGGCCCGACGCTCTACACGGCCCCGCGCGCCGCGCTGTTCGCCGACGCGCCGCAGGACAAGGACGCGCCCAAGTTCGCCGCGCCGACGGGCGGGCTCGACCTCAGCCGCACGGTCACCGCGGCCAAGCCGCGCGGCACGGTGGCGCTGGTGGGCGCACGCGTGCTGACGATGGCGGGCGACGGCGCCGGGGCGATCGACGACGCGGTGGTGGTGATCGACGGCGACCGCATCGTCGCGGTCGGGCCGCGGGCCGGCACGCCGATCCCCGCCGGCGCCCGGGTGATCGACATGGCGGGCAAGACGATCATGCCGGGGCTCGTCGATGCCCATGCCCACGGTCCGCAAGGGGAAGGCGAGCTGGTCCCGCAGCAGAACTGGGCGCTGGTCCAGGCGCTCGCACTCGGCAGCACGACGATCCACGATCCCAGCGCGCAGGCGAGCCAGATCTTCGCCGCGGCCGAGCGCCAGCGCGCCGGGCTGATGCTCGCCCCGCGGATCTTCTCGACCGGCGAGATCGTCTACGGCGCGAAGAATCCGGACGTGTTTGCCCGCATCGACAGCTACGACGACGCGCTCGCTCACGTGCGGCGGCTGAAGGCGCAGGGCGCGGTCTCGATCAAGAACTACAACCAGCCGCGCCGCGAGCAGCGCCAGCAGGTCGTCGCCGCGAGCCGCGCGGAAGACATGCTCGTCGTGGCCGAGGGCGGCAGCCTCTACGGGATGGACATGAACCTCATCGCGGACGGCAACTCGACGCTCGAGCACAACGTGCCGGTGGAGACGTTCTACGGCGACGTGCTGCAGTTCTGGCGCCAGGCGCAGACGAACTACACCCCGACGCTGGTGGTAACCTACGGCGGGCTCGCCGGGGATCCCTATTGGCGGCAGGCGACCGACGTGTGGGAGAACCCGCTGATGGTCCACACCCCGCCCAAGCAGCTGCTCGCCGACACCGCGCGGCGCACCAAGGCGCCCGAGTGGGCCTTCGTCGACGACGAAAGCGCGCGCGAGGCGAAGAAGCTGGCCGACGCGGGCATCAAGGTGGCGATCGGCGCGCACGGCCAGCAGCCGGGCATCGCCCCGCACTGGGAGCTGTGGAGCTTCGTGCGCGGGGGGATGAGCCCGGCGGAGGCCCTGCGCGCGGGGACCATCGCCGCGGCCCAGTCGCTCGGCATGGACCGCGACATCGGCAGCCTCGAGCCCGGCAAGCTCGCCGATCTCGTGGTGCTCGACGCGGACCCGAGTGCGGACATCCGCAATTCGGACAAGATCGACCGGGTCATGCTCGGCGGCGTGCTGTACGACGCCAGGACCATGAACGAGGTCGGGACCGGCAGCGCCCGGCGCGCGCCGTACTGGTGGGAGGGAGCGGGCGCGGGCGGCTCGGCTTCACCCGGCCGGGGGCAAGCCGCGGGTCACGCCGACGGCGACGCCAACTGACGGGAAGTCGGGTCAGGGTGCGCGGCTCAGGCCGCGCGCACGTGCCGCAGGAACCCGTCGACCTGGCTGCGCAGGCTCGCGGCCTGGGCCTTGAGCTCGCTCGCCGAGCTCAGCACCTGGCTGGCGGTCGCGCCGGTGGCGAGCGCGGTTTCGCGCACTTGCACCACGCTGGCCGAGACGTCGCCGGTGCCGCGCGCGGCGGTATCGATGTTGCGCGCCAGTTCCTGCCCGGCGACCGACTGCTGATCGACCGCCGAAGCGATCGACACCGCGGTGGCCTCGAGCTGCTGGACTTGCCCGGCGATCGCCTTGAGCGCGCCGACGCTGGCGCCGGTCGATTCCTGCATCGCACGGATCTGCGCGGCGACCTCGTCAGTTGCCTTGCCGGTCTGCGCGGCGAGCTCCTTGACCTCGCTCGCGACCACCGCGAACCCGCGCCCGGCCTCGCCGCTGCGCGCCGCCTCGATCGAGGCGTTCAAAGCCAGCAGGTTGGTGCGCCGGGCGATCGAGCTGATCAGCTCGACGATCTCGCCGATCTGATCGGCCGAATGGGCGAGCGCCTGCACGGTCCCGTCGGCCTGCTCGGTGGCGGTGGTCGCGTCGCGGGCAAGCCCGGCGGACTGCGCCGCCTGGCGGCTGATCTCGCCGATCGCCATCGCGAACTCGTCGCTCGCCGCGGCCGCCGCCGCGACCCCGTTCGAAGCGTCGTTCATCGAATGCGCGACGAGATCGACCTGGTTGGCCGACTGGTCGGCCGCCGCCGCCATCGAACTCGCCGCATGCTCGAGCTGGTCGGCGGCCGACGCCACCGCGGCGACGACCCCGCCCACCTCGCGCTCGAACCCCGCGGCCAGGTCCAGCAGCGCACGCCGCTGCTGCTCGCGGACCAGCTTGCGCTGCTCGAACATCTCGTCGAGCTTGTGGCCCGACTTGAGGAACACCTCGAACGCACGGGCAAGGTCGCCGATCTCGTCGGTGCGGTGCAGGTACTGCACGGTGAACGCGCGGTCGCCGCTGGCGAGGCGTTTCATGTCCGTGGCAAGCTGGCGGATCGGCGCCGCGGTATCGACCAGCATGCGCCGCACGTTGAGGAACGTCAGCAGCCCGAACAGCACCCACAGCGCGAGGATGAGCGTGGCCGAGGGCCCCGTTCGCGGCGCCCACAGCGCGATCGCGGCGACCACGCTCAACCCGAGCAGCGGGCTCGCCCCGAGCAGCACGATCTTGCGATCGAGCGTTATCGCGTTGAACCAGCGCTTGAGGAAGTAGCCGGCGGAATCGCGCCGCACCGTGCCGTCGCCGAGCGTTACGGCGGCAATTTCGTCGTGCAAGGTCTCCGCCCCGACCGGTGTCATCGCGTTCATGCTGCCCTCGTCGCCGTGCCTCGTGCAGAGCTCACGGTCTTGCTGAGATGCGCCGACACTTCGCGCGCCGGCATCGCCTTGTAATAGAGCCACCCCTGGATCTGGTCGCACCCGGCGGCGCGGACCAGGTCGGCCTGCTCCTCGGTCTCGACGCCCTCGGCGGTCACTTCCATGTCCATCGCCCGGGCGACCGAGATGCTCGAGAGCATCATCGCCCGGCTGCCGTTGTCCTGCTGGGCCTGGACCACCAGCGAGCGGTCGAGCTTCAGCTTCTCGAAGCGGAACTGGCGCAGGAAGCCGATCGACGCATAGCCGGTGCCGAAATCGTCGAGCGCGACGTCGACGCCGAACTGGCGGATGAGATTGAGGCTGCGCTCGGCCACGATCGGGTCGAGCACGAGGCAGGTCTCGGTAATCTCCAGCTCCAGCCGTTCGGGCGGGAAGCCGGTGTCTTCGAGGATCTGGCCGAGCTGGATCGGGAATTCCGGATTGCGCAGCTGGGCGGCGGAGATGTTCACCGACAGCTTGATACCCTCCCACGCCAGCGCATCGCGGCATGAGCGTTCGAGCACCCACAAGCCGATGGCGTTGATCAGCCCCGATTCCTCGGCCACCGGGATGAACACGTTGGGGCCGACCTTGCGGCCGTCGGCCCGTTCCCAGCGGACCAGCGATTCGACCGCGACGATGCGCCCGCTGCGGGCATCGACCAGCGGCTGATAGGCGACCGCGAACTCCCCGCGAGCGAGGCCGTCGCGCAACTCGATATCGAGCTGATGCGCCGCCTCGCGGTTGCGATCGAACTCGTCCGAAAACCACGTGCAGCGCATCTTGCCGCCGCGCTTGGAGGCATACATCGCGACGTCGGCGCGGCGCAGCAGCTCGGACGAGCCGAGCGCCTCGCCCCCGGGCGATCGGGCCAGCCCGACGCTCGCGCCGACCGGGATCCGCCGATCCTCGATCGAAATCGGCGAGCCCAGCCGATCGATCAGCGTGCGGCAGATCCCTTCGAGAATGGTGCCGGCGAGCGGACCCGCCTTCAGAATGGCGAATTCGTCGCCGCCGAGGCGGTACGGGCGCGCTTCGCTGCCGCAGATCTCGAGCAGCATGGCCGCGCAGCGGCGCAGCACGTTGTCGCCGACGACGTGCCCGTAATGGTCGTTGACCAGCTTGAAGCCGTCGAGGTCGACCAGCGCCACCGCGAGCTCCTCTCCCGGCTTGGCGAGGCGGGCGGCATCGTCGTGCAGCGCGCGGCGGTTGGGCAGGCCGCTCAGGCTATCGGTCCGGCTCAACCCCTCGAGCCGGGTCACCTGACGGAGACCGAAGCGGCCGAGCAACGCGACCGCCGCGGCATAGGCCGCGATGCCGGCGACGATCACCCAGACGAGCGGCATGCTGGTGATGCCTGCGCCGAGCACGAACAGCGCGGCAAAGCATCCGAACAAGGCCGACAGCACGATCAGCGGCGCGAACACGAGCGCTTTCGCTCCGATCGTGCTGCCGCCGCGCATCGCTATGTCCGTGCTCCCCCCACGCGCGTTCCCGGCGCGTCCGGCCGGGTTTAACTCCGTTTGCCTAACGAAGATTTAAGTGCCGCGGAGGCAGCGAGCGGCCCGGTCCCGGGCGGTGCCTTGCGGCGGTAGAGGCCGCTCGTATCGCACGCCGGGGCGAAAGCGGTGGCGTGGCCCGCGGCCGATTCCCCCGCGCCGATCATCAGCCAGCCGTCGCCGGCGACCGCCTCCCCCAACCGGTCGAACGCCCGCGCGCGGGTGGCGCGGGCGCAATAGAGCAGCCCGTTGCGGCAC
>JBGSBH010000004.1:0-22773 GCA_041730635.1 Cypionkella sp. | reverse complement strand
CATCGACGGCGCCGAGCTGCTTGCGATCACCGATGCTGGCGAAGCGATCCAGCTCGAGAAGGTTGGCGAGCCGGACCAGCTTTTCCTTGTCGGCGTTCCCGACCATCGAGGCCTCGTCGAGCAGGACGACGCTGCCACGGAGCGCAGCCCTGGCTTCGGCCAACCGGACCGGGTCGGCGCCTTCGAGGATGTCGCGATAGCGGCGCAGGAAGCGCGAAACGGTCATCGACGGGATGCCGGTCTCGCGCTCGAGCATCTGCACCAGGGTATTCTGCACCGCGAGCCCCAGCACCGAGCGGCCCTCCTCACGCAGGATATCGGCGACAGGCTTGAGGACCGTGCTCTTGCCCGCTCCGGCGATCCCCTGGATGGCAACGATCCGGTTGCGCGAGCCGAGCAGCAGGCGCCCCGCGCCCTCCTGGCCGGCGTTCAATGTCAGGCCGTAGCGGAGCTGCGAGAGCGCCTGCAGCCGCTCCCCGGCGACCTCCGCCGGAACAATTTCCGGGGCCGCGCCACGCCCGGTTTCAACAGCGGCGATGATGCGCTGCTCGAGGCCGATCGCGTCGCGCGTGGTTACGAAATCGCGATCGGCTCCCTTGCCCTTGAGCAGGTGCCCCTGCTTGAGCAGTTGGTCGACGCGCCGCTCGATCTCGGACATCGACGTCGGCAGCGCAAAGCCGAGCGCCGTGCGATAGATATCGGTGCGCGAGAAAGCCGCTTCGCGTTCCCCGAGATGGCGAATGGCCGAGGCGACAGCGTGCACCGCGGCGATCTGCTCCGGCGCGCGGTTGCCCATATTGGCCGGCACAAGCGGGTCGCCCGCACGCAGTCCGAGGCGCTCGGCAAACGACGCCGCAAGCGCGCGCCCGCGATCGACCAGCGTCCGGACCGTAGAACCCAATCCCGGCACCGAGCCGAGGTCCTGCGCGGCCCGCGCATTGGCCCTCGCGATAACGCTCGAGGGATCGAAGCCGAGCGTCGCGGCGGCCTCCTTCCACTCCCGCGCGAGCGCCTCGCGGTCCTCGATCCTGCCTTTCTCTGCCCGGGTCATCAGGTTGGCGACGTTCCGCGCCGCCAGCCCTTTTCCTTCCATCGTCACCAGGCGGTCGAGGATCTCCGCGCGCCGGGAACTGAACGCGTCGCGAATGGCCTTGGGGACGCCAACCGCCTCGAAGTTGCCGTGCTTGCCGAACTCGGCGACTTCATAACCGAGTTTCTCGACCGACAGCCGGAAGCGCGCCATCGTCATCGCATTGAGGAGCGTGTTGTGCTCCCACAGCTTGTCGTTGCGGAGCGCCCGCCACTTGCCATCGGGACCCTGCGTCACGTTGGCGACCACTGCGTGAAGATGGGCGTTCGGCTCCTGGTTGCGGTTGGTATCGTGCTGGAACAGGCCGATGACGAGATTGCCGGTGGACACCACTCGTTCCCGTCCCCGCACCTCCATCCGCGTCTCGGCAAGGTTCTTCTCGGCCCAGGCTAGCGTCTCCCTGACGGCGGCGGCGTAGGCGTCGAGGATCCGCTTGTCCCCGCCTACCAGCGCAAGGAGCGACCAGCTCTTGGGCATGGAGAAAGTGAGGTCCGTGCCGGCACGATGCACGCGGTTGTCGCTACCGACGCGGCTGCCGTCGGGGAGCAGGCCCTTGAGGACGGCCTCGAACTGTCGGGCCTCGACCTGCCCCTCGAGGCCGAGCTTTTGCGCGCCTTTGCCGAGCCATTCGCCCGAGCGGTCGGCATCGGCCCTCGTGTAGTAATTGTCGGCGGCGAAGTAGTTGGCGGCCCCGCCGGCCGTGCGGACATTGGCTACCGAGAGCATGATCCAGCTCCCGGCCGGGCAGGGCCTGGCTTCATGATCAGAGCTCCAGGTCACCAAGGTCGGGTTCCTCGCGCGGCGGTGGATCGCGCTCGGGCACGCCGTCCTCGAGCATCAACTTTCGTGCCTCCGCATCGCCGCGCCTGCCGGCCGCTTTGTCGGCCGCTGGCGGCCGAAGCGCCTGTTCCCTGGCTGCGGGAGCAGCGGGACGAACCGCTTCCTTCGCATCCTTTTGGAGATCCTGCTGACCGGACGCCGCGCTCGCACGCAGCACCGCATCCTTGGGAAGTGGGACGCCAGACGCGGGGCCATCGGGACGCACCGGCGCGTCGCCGGCCCTGCCGCGCTGCGTCGCGGACGACGGGGCATCCACGCCGCCCGCCAAGCTTGTGGCTGCGTCCTGTCGGTCCCGCACTGGGGACTTCCGGTCCTCGCCAGGTTGGCGCGGCTCGAGCGCCAGCACACCCTGTTTGGGAACCACGGGCTTGCCCGCGCCGTCATCGTTCGACGACGGGTGCTCGGTCGACCGCGGCTTGCTAGGGAGGGGCGCTTGCGCGGGCGGAAGCGCAGGCGCCGATGTCCCCGCTGTGGGCCGATCCTGCGCGCGGCCGATGAACGTCTCTGCCACCTTGAGTCGGCTGACGGGCTTCAGCTTTACCGGTGCTGCCGGGAAACCATCGGGGAACTTGATGTAGCCGGACAGCCTCGGCAGGTTCATCAGCTGGTCGGGCAGGAGGAGCGGCTCGATGTGCTTGCGCGGGGTCAGGCTGACCGCATCGCGGGCATTGTTGTAGCCGTAGGTATAGGCTTCCTCCATGTCGCGGACCTGGCGGTGGCCGATGAAGTCCGAGCACCAGGTCGCCGTCTCGCGATCGGCTGTGCCGAGGATCAGCTTGGTCCGCGCAAGCGACGATAGCGTCATCGCCATGTTCTCGCCGTAGACCTCCTTGAGCTTGGCGTAGGCGTGCAGCCCGAGCACGATCGCGCCGCCGAAATTGCGCGCGGTCTGCAGCCCTTTCTCGAGCGCCGGCAGACGATGCAAGGCGCCCAGCTCGTCGATGAAGAACCAGCATTTGAGGTCCTGGGTGCGCGCGGTCGTCATCAGCGTGTTCATCGCCATGTCGAGCCAGAGCGTGAGCAGCTGCGCGCAGACGCTCATGTCGACATAGCGGGCCGAAATGAACACCACCGAGCCCCTGCGGTCATCTTCCTCGACCCAGTGGCGGACCGAAAAGCGCGGTCCCGTGACAGGCAGCAGCTTCAGCGCCTTGGCGTTGACGTTGAACACCGCGCGGATCGATTCCGCCATGCGCGCGGCCTCCGGGGCAGTGAGCGGATCGGCGATCGTTCCGCGCATCATGGCATGGACGCGAGAGAGGTCGGCGGTCATCAATTCGCGCGCGAGCGCGTCGTTGGTCGCGCGGCCTTCGGCCACCAGCTTGAGGCAGAATTCAACGAACAGGGCGCGGGCGGCAATCACCCAGAACTGCGCCTCGCCGCCGCCGTCGTGGGGCACCAGGGCCTCGGCCGCCGCCCAGAACTCGCCCTCGCTGCGGCACTCGTCGAACAGGTTCCATTGCGGACAGCGCGCGTCGAGCGGGTTGAGGATGACGTCGCGGCGGCCGTCGTGGAAATGCTCGATGAAAGCACCCGTCAGGTCGAAGACGACGCAGCGCTGGTCCTTGGCCCGCGCCTCCGCGATCATGTCCGATATCGCGACGGTCTTGCCCATGCCGGTCGTGCCGATCAGCATCGCGTGGCTGTGCTCGAGCCGCCACGGATAGACGACCGTCGCCAGGTGCGATGGCTGGTAAGGGAAGGCGGCAGCGAGCTCGCGCGGGCTGCACAAGCGCCACTTCCAACCCAGGGCGTCGCTCAGCTCACGGGAGCGCTCGCGCTTGTTGTGCGCGCGCAGCTCATCGACGAGTTCGGGAAGCGTCACGAGCAGCGCACCGCGCTCATGCTTGCGTTCCTTCGACCGGCTGCCGAATCGCGCCGCGAACCAGTAGAACAAGACAAACGCGGGGACGAGCAGCAATGCCGACCGGGCAAGCGCATCGCCGAGCAGCCCGAGCATATGGTCCCATGCGCGCATGACAGGCGGGAAGCTGTCCAGGGTCGAAATGGGGAGCTGGATGGTCCCGCCGAAGGCCGTCTCGACGGCAACTCTCTTTGCCGGATCGAACTCCATGAAGCCGTAGATCGCGGCGTAAATCCGCATCCAGACGAGGTAGGCCTCCTGATCGGAGAGGCTCCCGGAAAGCGTCCACCAGGAGGTCCATCCGATCACGATGCAGGCGACGATCAGCGGCCCCTTGAGCCCTGCCGCGAACATGAAGCTGAAGTGGCCGAGGAGCTGGCTGCCGCGGGTGAAGTTGACGAGGTTGCGTTTCATGCTTCGCCTCCCTCATCGGCGCTGGAGACGAGGCCGAGTTCACGAGATTTGCGGGCATAGGCCTGATGCGCTCGCTCGCGCAGCGCGTGGTCCGGATGCCCCGCCAGGAGCGCATCAACGCCCACCATCAGGAAGACGGAATGGCGGGCAATGCGGTTGACCGAATGCTCGAGGCGGGAGACGTAATCATCGTCATCGCAGGCCTGCGAAAGGAGCGAGCGGATCCACTCGCTGACGCTGATTTCCCGTCGCCGCGCAGCGGCCCGCACGCGCACCGCAAGGTCGTTCGACACATGGACTTGCAGAGAGATTGGCCGTGACATCCACGGACTCCTCGAATGTGGAGCCCGGTGTCGCGCTGCAAAAGGCCTGTCCTCACTAGGTCAAATCCGAGAACATGTCAAGAACATCTGAAATGGCGGATTTGTGCGGGCTTGGCGCTCCCCTCATTCGAATCCAATTTGGAAATCGGCCCCAATCGAAACTGATTGGAAAGCTGCCACCTGCCAAAACACCGTATATCCCTTTGACATTCCCTGATTTCGTCCTGCGACCTGTCGCGTACGGTGTGCGCCGATGTCCCCAGCTTCGCGGACGAAATCCAGTGCTTGCGCCTGAACCGGATCGAACGACCTGCACCCTTCGACCAGAGGCGCGCGAGCGCGGCGACCGCCACCATGCGGTCGGTCGGATCGCAATGGCCAGCGTGCCCCGCGGGCGGTATCATCGACCGCTGGAATCCCCCGGCCAAGGAGTGCGGGATGACCAGCGTGACATTGAGCGCGACGCCGAAGGGCAATGGCTACCAGGCGACGGTCACCTATTCGGACGGCGTGGCGATCAGCTCGGCCGAGGCCTTTCCGACACAGGCAGAGGCGATCACGGTTGCCGCGCTCAGGGTGCTCGACATGCCCGAGCGACTGGAGCGGTTCGACGCCCCGGAGGATGCGTCAAGGGACGCCGAAACGGCTTCCTGAACTTGCCTATCGCGCGGCGCACAGGGAGCCGAGCAAAAAGAAAGGAGGAAGCCCTGAACGGACTTCCTCCTGCGAAAGCGGCATCAGAATTCATCGGTCAGTTTGGTCGGCACGGTGTCGACGACCCGGTCCAGCATCGTCTTGGGCAGCGCGCCATAGTCACCCTCGTCGACCGCGATGTAGCCGGCCTCGTCGTCGGCCAGGACATACTGGGTGAAGTAGCTGTGAAAGGACCTGGCATGGGCCCGGTCAAGGGCAGCAACGAAGGCCGCCTGATCGGCCTGGTATGCGGCGCGGGCAATGT
Organism: Cypionkella sp.; assembly: GCA_041730635.1. Taxonomy (GTDB): domain Bacteria; phylum Pseudomonadota; class Alphaproteobacteria; order Sphingomonadales; family Sphingomonadaceae; genus Tsuneonella. The sequence continues at coordinate 17,284 of JBGSBH010000004.1, read as the reverse complement.
TCGATGAAGCGTACATGACTGTCCTCCTGATGTTCGATGCGAAGCATCAGGAGATTTGCGATGTGGGTGACGGGCCGGGTCAGGGACCGCGTGGAACACGCGGCCGCGAAGCGGCGATGGGGGCAACGATTTTTGTCGGGGCCTGCCCCGGCAAAAATGGTGGGGCCCCGTCGTCCTTGACGCGGCACCAAAGCCCGCATCAGACTTGGAAACTCTGCGAGAGAGACCTCTCTCAACGGTTGCGGGTGTGCGTCTCGACGGCCTCACAAACCATTTTCCTACACGCCACGACAATGGCAGAATCGGCGTTGGAGGGGACCAACGGCCAGCGAAAGGTACGACACATGGCCAGGTCCAAACCGAGCGCCCGGGATGCGCTCAGGAAGCTTCGCGAACAGCGCGAAGAGCTCGATGCTCGTGAAGCCCGGCTCCGCGAGGAAGCCGCGGCCGAGCTCGGCAAGCTGCTCGTCGAATGCGGCGCGGAGACGATCGAGCCGGCGCAATTGCGCCAGCTCGTCCGCGCGTCGATGGCGCTCGGGATCGACGAGACGCTGAAGCGTATCGCTCCCGCGTGAGGGCAAAAGCGGCGGTGCGCGGGTTCGATGCTCCGCACCGCCGCCAACGCAGCCAAGCAAAAGAAAAGGCCCCGATGGCCTGTGCCACCGGGGCCTTGTCGTGGGATCGGGATGGTCAGTCCTCGTCGATGTCGGGGGCGCCCTCGTTGGAGCCCGAACGGCCCTTGGAGAGGAAGTCCACCTTGTCGGCGATGATCTCGCAGCCGTAGCGCTTGGTGCCGCTCTGGTCTTCCCACTGCGTGTAGTGGATGCGGCCCTCGACGGTCACCAGCTGGCCCTTGGTGCAGTACTTGGCGACGTTCTGGCCGAGCCCGTTGAAGCAGGTGACGCGGTGGAACTCACTGTCCTTGGCGGTGTAGCCGTTCTCGTCCTTGTAGGTCTTGCCGTCCTTCCTCGCCGGGCGGTCGGTCACCACCGAGATCGAGGTGATGCTGGTTCCGCCCTGGGTCGTGAGGGTTTCGTGATCGCGGGCGATGCGGCCGACGAGGATAACGAGATTGGTCATGGGTCTTCTCCTGATCTGCAATCCGGGTCCATCCCGGCTGCAAACCCGAGCAGAAGCGGCCCACGTCGAAGCGCACCGAAGGGGAACCTGGAGCCGGTTCGGGTGGTGCGGGCAGCCGGGCGCAAGCCCGGCAACACGGCCGGACCGGATCCGGGTTGCGCGCCTCGACGGGGCTGCTTCAGGGACAGGTTTGCTTGAGAGCCGGGTTGGTCACGGATGCCCTGGACAGGACCGCCATGTCCGTTCTCCGTTTCGAGCCACCCACGCCAGCCCCGTACTTGCAACCCGCCGCGGATGCGGCTTCAGATCACGATGCGAGTCCGGCCGCCAGCGGACGAGGAGCCGCCGGACGGAACGGCGTCACCGCCAGCCGCGCCATCGACTGGCAGCTCGACAGGCTGGTCGAGACGATGCCCCCGGAGCATCCAGGCCTGCGGAGTGATGAGGCGCGCCCAGTCCGCGAACGAGGGGATCGATCCCAAGTCCTCGCGCACGTGCTGTTCGCCGATAAGGCGCACCGGGACCGACCGGCCGTCGGCATTGACAATCGTCGCGCCGAAGATTGTTTCGAGCATGAAAATCCCCTCGGCATGGTGCCGCAGCGCGCGGTGCCTGGGATCGGCCAGGATCGCTTTCGACTGATCGAACCATTGGTGCAGCGGGAGATAGTCCTCCACCTTGCCGCCCCATTTCCGGACCGTCGAAAGCGCGTGGTAATAGCAGTGCGCCATCTCGCTTCTCCTAGAGCCCGGTCGAGTGATCGTCGGTGGCGGTGAAGCGCAGGCTGCAATCGAGCGTAAAGGAGGCATCAGCCACATCGATGACGAGTTCGCCGTACGCGCCGTCATTGAGCTCCCACCCGGGATGGTGTCGCTCAAGCGCGAGATAGGCGAGCGATTCCAGCGCGGCCGCCAGCGACCGTGGCTCGGCCTCGGCGTCGCCGTCCGGCGGTCCCCTGCGGAACGGTTCGACGGCAGCGTCAGGACAAGGAACCGGAGCGCTGGTGGCATCGTAGCAGATGCATTCCTCGACGGCGCCGCTGTCGCCGCAACCGTCGAAGCGAATCTCGACGCGAGCGATTCCCGCTGACTGCAACGGGGGAATAACCGCACTCTTGAGATGGCGGATCTCGATCTGCGCCTGCGCTTCGCGTTCGGCCTGCCGAATGGCGAACTCGGCGAGCGCGGCCTGGAAATCAGTCATGGAATGTCCTCCTGTGCTGCCGCCCGGACGTCCACCGCCCGGCCCGCAGAGGCAGCCAATGCCTCCCCTCTGATGCAGCTGCGCCAGCGCCGCGCAGGCGCTGGCGCGAAGGCGGCCAGGCCCTAGTCGGTGGCGACCGCGCTGCCGCGGGGGCATGTCCCGAGCGGGCCCCGGCGATCGACGACGGTGATCCGCCGGGTCTTGGCCTCGATGACCAGCCGCTCGAGGACGCCGTTTCCGGGAAATGCGACCACGTACCGCGGATCGAGTGAAAGCATGCGCTCGTTGCGCTTGAAGCCCGCGCGAGCGCCTAGGCGCATGTCGAGCGAGAACGTCACCTGCGCCACCTGGCGCCGCTCGGCCCAGGACGAGGCGAGCCGGTCCACGCCCTTGCTGTCGCCGCCGTGGATGAGGACCATGTCCGGCACCCGGTCGCGGACCTTGTCGAGCGTTGCCCAGACGTTGTTGGCGAACGCGAGCGCGTCCGCTTCCGTCGCATGACGCGTACGCCCGCCGGCGAAGATCACCGGCGTCCCCTCGGGCATCGCAGCGCGCCGCTTGGCTTCGGCACGGGCGCGCAGGAAATCGCGCCCTTCGACCAGGGCAGAGGTCAGCATCGCGCTGTGGTTGAAGCGGGAGCTGGAGACGGGCTTCCAGGAAGAGCCGAACTCGTTGAGGTAGAGCGCTGCGGCGACCTCGCGCATTTCCTCGAGCGCCAACATGGCCGCCTCGGCGCATTGCGCCCGCTCGACCTGGGTCTCGAGCTCATGCGTCTGGACTTCGGAACCGTCGGCAGTCGCTACCAGCGCCCGGACTTCGTCGGTTGCGCGGTCGAGCGCGGTCGACTTGCGGGCCGCGGACCGATGGAAGATGTTGACGAAGGCCCAGCCGAGATCTTCGGCGTCGGCCTCAAGCGCGGTTCCCGAGATCATGGCAAAGAGATCGGACCAGACCGCTTCGAGCGTCTGCACGACCGCTTCTCGAAGCGGAAAATCGTCGCACGAGACCGGTGCGGGGCCGATCGAAAAGCCGCATAGGTCGAGCCCGGCGAGTTGGTCTGCGAATGAGCTGTGCATCTTGTCCTCCTGACTGGTGGCGCTGCCAGGAAGGCCGTCATGGCCGCGGCAGCGAGAGCCCGTCAGGGCCAGCTTCGAGGCAGGGTTCCGCACCCGAAGGGGGAACCCGCATCGCCAGGTTGGCGCGGGCCGGCACGGGCCCGCAGGGACCGGCCAACACGGGCCTGGCGAGGCCGGGTTGCGGACCCGGCCGGCTGGCCCAGGGCCTCTCTCGCATGGCGCGTGCCATGACCGGAGGAAGCGGACGCCGGCGATGGAAAGGAGGGGAAGGGGTCGCTCTCCCGTTCCCCGGCTCAGGCGCGCGTGCGATAGACGGCCTCACCGTTCGACATGCGTCCGAGGCAGTCATAGTCGCCGAACAGACGGTCGAAACGGGTCGCTATCTGCGCCAGCCAGCGTTGCGCTCGCGGCGATCGGGCAGTCCTCCCATCGGCATCCCAATAGGCCCCGTCGTCGCGCTCGACGATCCAGACAGCGACGAGACCGCAGTAGATCGAGACGCCGAAGTCGGCATAGGCGTTGCGCAACAGGATCCGGTCCTCACGGCCGCGCCAGCCGCCGTGCGGCACGAGCGAAGGAAATGCGGCCGCCGCGCGTTCCCTCAGGTCGTCGCACAGCCATTCGTATTCGAAGTCCCAATCCTCATCGCACTCGACGTCGAGGACGGTGAAGGCGACCTTGGCGCCGCTGGGATAGCTGACCGATCGGCTCATCGCGGCCTCCCTCACGCGGCCAGCGCGTCTTCGCCCGGGCCTTCGCCCGCAGCGGTTTCGCGGCCGCCGAGCTTCAGCAGCAGGCTTGACGCCTCCTCGGCCTTGGCCGCGGCAGTGAGGATCGCGCGATCGTCGTCCCTGAGCAGCTTTAGCCAGTGGTCGATGTAGCTTGCGTGGCTGTCGAGGTGGGCGACGGGAAGGCCGAGCTCCGCCCCGAGCATGGCGCTCGACAGCTCCGCGATGAGCTCCTCGGCGGCGTAGGCGGCCGATCCGAAGCGGTTCCTGAGATCGCGCCCGAGACGGCTCGGATGACCGGTCCAGTGCGAAAGCTCGTGGGCGAGCGTCGCGTAATAGTGGTCGAAACCTGAGAAGAGCTGCGACGGCGGCATCGTGATGCGATCCGCGCCCGGCTCGTAATAGGCTTCGTCGCCGTGGTGCCGGAGCGTGGCCGGAACGCACGCGAAGAACGCGTCGAGTTCGCGCTTGCGCCCCTCGGGCTCAACGATCTCGATGGTTGCGGCTGGGTGAAAGCGCGTTGGCAGGCCCTCGACCTGATCGGCGTTGAACACCGGATAGGCCTTGAGGACACGTCGTGTTTCCTCGTTCACGTCGCCGGGCTCGCTGGACTCAACTTCCTTGGTGTAGCTCTTGTAGAAGATCGCGATGGTCGACTTCTCACCCTTGCGGACCTGCCCGCCGAGCTTGCTCGCCTGGTTGTAAGTCATCCAGAACGGCGAGGCGTAGCCGCACATGTCGGCGACCATCCACAGCCAGAACACGTTCATGCCGCGATAGGGCGTGCCGCAGGCGCGCAAGGGGCGCGAGACGGGCAGCCCGCGCCACGGCTTGATCCAAGGCCGGGTGCCGGCCTCGAGCCGTGCAACGATCTCCTGGGTGATGCGGGCGGCCGGGGACTGCCCGCTGGACTGGAACTTGCGAGTGGACATGATGGGTCTCCTGATCCGGCCGACCGGCGCGCTCGCCGGGAGCCGCAGACCCGCGGGCCTCCTCTCCTCTCGGGCCAAGCAAGAAGCGGCCCCCTGCGCGAAGGCAGGGGACCGCTTCGCCGGAACGAGTGGACTGCCTGTCAGGAGGAGGTCAGGCAGCCAGCTCGTGCGGGGTCCGGTGATCCTCGCTGGCGTTCGAAGCAGCGTCCTCAGACGCGTCGAGCGGCTTCTCCGCCTCAGGCTCGGTCGGTGAGGAGCTCGCGAAGCGCATGACCTCCGGCACCCAGGCGAGCGCCCGCTCGCGAACCTCCGCCTCGGTGATGTAGGTTCCCGCGAAGACGCGCTCCGCGCTCGCCGCGAGGTCGGCTTTCTTGACCGAGGCGAAGCGGGCGGAAAGCCCGGTGCCGCCGACATCGGCAAGCGCGTCGAGGATCACCTGCTTCGACACCCGATCGAAGTAATTGGCAGCGGTGGGCCGCCACCAATGGGCGGTGTCGATCGCGATCAGGGAGCCGAGGTGGTCCTGGAAGGCGATCCGCCGTTCCCCGGCCATGTTGAGGCTCGCTTCGAGCGTGCGCGCGATCACGAAGCCGAGCCACGCAGCCCGGTCTTCGTCGGACAGCAACCGGAACGCGTCGAAGCGAGCCGCGGCGTCCTCGCCGGAGCGCCAGCTTTCATCCAGGCCGGTTCGGAGCTCGGCAAGGGCGGCGGTCGCGGGCGCATCCTTGGCCTCGAATCCGACGATCGGACCGCTCGGCGAACCGCCTCGCAGCGTCGTTGCCGAACGCGAGCGCCAATCGTGCGTGTCGGCATCGGCGAGCGTGAAGACCATGAAGTCCAGCGCAAGGCCAGGGTCGGAGGCCATGTGTAGGGCGAGCACGTCGCGGCGCTGCATCGCAAGCTCGTCGACGAGCCGCTTCGACAGGGCGGAGCGGGGCCTGCCGCCTCCGCCATCCCCGGCGACGATCTCGATCTCGTCGTCATCGATTCCTCCGTCGAGCTCGCGTTCGCCGTAGAAGACCGGCTGGAGAACCGGCGTGCCGTCGCGCGACAGCGTCAGGACCATTCCGGCCGTTGCCTTGAGCTCGGGCGCGAGCACGGGCGGGCGCCACCGGATGTCCTGGCACTCGCGTTCGATCGCCTCAATGGCCGCTTCGGCAGCGGCCACGGCCTCCTCGGCGCTTTCCTCGTCCTCGAGGATCGCGGCGTGTTCATCGTAGGAGGCGTCGAGCTCGTCGAGCCGGGCGATTTCCGCCTCGGTCAGCGGCGCGTGCTCCGCGGGAAGTCGCACCAGCCCGCCGACGAGATCGTGGCTGGCGTAGGTGGCGAGGGTCGGCTTGACCCAGGCCAGCCCCTGCTCGGCCGCGACCGCGCTGGCGTGCTCTTCCATGCGTGCCTGCGCCAGGCTTTCGAGCAGGGCGACATCGACCCAAGACTCACTGTCATCGTCGTCGAACAGCTCGCGCTCGATTCGGCCGCCGGCGGCCACATAGGCGTCGCGTCCGACGAGCCGGGCACGCGGATCGCTGCCGCGAACCGTGCCCGAAAGCACCATGCGGCGGATGCTGTCCGGGCTTTGCGCGTAGTAGGCCGAGGTGATCTGCTCGAAGACGCGCGCCTGGATTTCCGGGTCCGACGTCGCGCCGAAGGCCTTGGCCATGTCGAGCGTGATCTCGCCCGAGGCGAGGGCGTCGAAGACGGCCGGCGCAAGCCGGGCGAGGCGCAGCCGGCCCTCGACGAAGCGGACGGTGAGCCCGAAGCGCCGTGCTAAGTCCTCGCTGGACGCGCCGCCCTCGACAAGCGAGGCGAAGGCCTGCGCCTCGTCGGCGGGGTTCATGGCGAGGCGATGGAAGTTTTCGGCGAGGCTCGTCTCGACGGCCACCTCGTCGGCATCCTCGATCACCAGGCAGGTGACTTCATGGTCGCGCGGGAGCGCCTTGTCCGCGGCAAGCGCGAGCATGGCGCGGCGGCGGCGCTCGCCCGCCTCGACCTCGAATTTTCCCTTGGCGGCCGGCCGCACGATGAGATTCTGTAGAAGGCCGCGAGCGGCGATGCTGGCCTTGAGCTCGGCGTCCGCTGCTGCATCGGCATGGCGACGGACATTGCGGGGCGACTGAACGAGCTTGTTCAGCGGGATCGTCTTGATCATGGGACTTCTCCTGACTGCGAGCCCGGCACGCCGACCATCGACGCCCAAGTGGCTCCTCAGGGCAGAGCCCTCTCTCCTCTCGTTGGCCGGTTAGGGCCCCGGTTGCGGACGGGCAGGTTTTGCGCGGCTAGTGGCGGGTAGCGGACATTCGCTGAGTTGGCCGCCCCAAGGGAAGGCTCTCCCCTCTTCTGGGCGCGGCATTCCGAAGGGGAAGTTTCTTGACTTCACCATGGCCCGGCTCGCAGACGTTCCTGGGAGGGAGAAGGCTTCCCGACGGATTACAGATGACGCTCGATATTCGCGGAAGCTTGAAGAACACCAAGATCAGTTCGAACCGCTATGTGGTTCTTGAGGAACTGATCTCCAACTCAATCGACTCCTTCCTGATCCGGCAGCACGACGATCCGGCCAAACGGAGTCTCGAGGTCAAGCTTGTCGCCGAGATCCTGTCGTCCGGGCTGCTCGGCGACGGTCAGGACTTGTCCATCTCCTGCACCGACAATGGTTGCGGCCTTGGCGACGACCAGACCGAGGCGTTTCTCACCAAGGATACGTCCTACAAGGACGACCTCTCGATCGCCGGGATCGGCAAGTGCAAGGGCGCGGGCCGTATCCAGTTCTTCCATCATTTCGAGCGCGTCGGCATTCGCAGCACCTATCGAACCGACGGCAAGGTCCTGACGCGAACTCTGCCGCTAGTCGCGGCGCGCAAGAAGATCGATCTGGCGGACTTCGTCGTGAGCGACGGCAAGGCCGAGGACATCGGCACGACCATAAAATTGGATGGCCTAAAACCCGCCGCGCGCGAGCGCCTCTACAAGACGGACGCGCTGGGCGAGGTGTTCTCCGCCGCCAATATGCGGCGTTACATGCTGATCGCGTTCCTGCAGCGCCTCGTCAGCCTGAAGTCCGAGCTTGGCGACTTCAGCATTTCTTTCGAGACGCGATATCCCCAGGATCGGGTCGAAACGACAAGCCTCAGCGCTGCGGACCTTCCGCCGGTGACCGAGGTCCGAGCGGCGGACGTTGAGGAACGGGACCCACGGTCGGGCAGTCCGCTCGGCAAAACGACGCAATTCACCCTGTCGCACTACAAGCTCGACGTGAGCGTCTTCGATTTGCCGCGAAACGCGATCTCGTTCTGTGCCAAATCGTCGCCGGTCCAAGACATCACGCGGCGCTATCTGCGCACGATCACCGAGCAAAACCACGCGGTGGACGGCTTTCACCACATCGTCCTGATCGAGGGCGAGCTTCTCGACCGTCGGGTCAACGAGCAGCGCGACGGCTTCGATGGAATTCCGGAAGAGATACCGGTCGGCGACCTCTTTGCCGACGAGACCGTGTCCTATGCAGGCATCTTCGAGCAGATCGATCCGATCATCGAAGAGATGGTGTCGCCATCCGGCTGGAGCCGAGACCAGGTCGTGGCGGACGTGACCGAGAAGTTCGGGGTCAACGCGGGCATGCTCGCCGACACCGAGACGAGGGTCGTCTATGGCGATACCCCGAAAAGCGTCGCGGAGCGGGTGCTGAGGAAATATCAGGACCGCATTATCGCCGAGACAGCGGAGATCTTCGACCTCAGGGAGGAGGTCGAAAAAGCCGAGCCACACACCGAGGATTTCCGGCAGAAGGTCCACGAGCTTTCGTGGAAATACACCGCGTCACTCAAGACGATCGACATGGCTAACCTCTCCCAGCTGGTCGTGCGTCGGGCAGCGATCGTCGAAATTCTCGCGCTCGCGTGCGACCGCCAGCTAGCCGTCCAGGCGGTGAAGGCAGGCGAGCGACGGCAGGACGAGCGTATCATCCACAGCATCTTCTTCCCAATGAAGATGGACAGCAAAGAGACGTCCGATCACGACATCTGGCTGCTGAGCGAAGAGTATCAATATTATGACTATATCGCCTCGGATAAGCCGCTCGCACAAATTGAATGGGCCGATGGCCAGAAGCTGTTCGATGCGAGCATCGATGACGAGCTGGCCGAGACGTTGCGGCGGCGCGCCGATGAGAATGGGGCGATGCGGCCCGACATCGCGATCTTTGGAGAAGAAGGTTCAGCGATCATCATCGAGTTCAAGGCCCCAGGGGTCAGCATGGACAACCATATCGGGGACCTGTCAGAATATGCGCACTTGCTTGCCGCCAAGTCGAATGGCCGGCTGAAGAAGTTCTACGGCTATTTGATCGGCGACACGATCGCGCCACTCCGGATGGCGGGCTGGACCCGGTTTGCGGCGGGTAAAGGCTATTTCCGCTCGTCACCGCTCGAGGATCCCGAGAGCGGCCGGAACCTGGGTGAACTCTATGCAGAGACCCTCTTCTTCGAAGACATCGTCAAGCGGGCCAGCCAGCGGATCGGCGTCTATCGCGAGAAGCTTCAGATCGATCTCACCAAAAAATAGGGGCGCAGCTTGATTGGCGTGCGGGACATTGCAGCGGTTCGGCGGATCGATCCTCTGATCGCGCCTACCGCCAAGCCAATCCGAGGTCCGCTTCCAGGGCGATTGTTCGCGGCTCAGAACGGCTGAAATTGGGGCGCGAAGCTGCCGCCGACTTGCTTCGATAGCCTCATGGCAGACGCAGCCGCGAAATGATCGAAGTGCCATCGCTAACCGGAACGAACAGCCGCGTCTGGTAGCGAACGATCTCCGTGAAGCAGCCTTGCGCCTTGTACCAGTCGAGCCGCGCCGCGCTCCACCCGGTGAGCTCGAGTCGCTGACTGCCGTTTACGAGGCTGCGCTTGAGGGTCAGCTTCTCCGGGCCATCCAGTTGCATCGATCGACCGGTGGCGAGGACGGCCTGCACAATCTCATCAGCCGAGAGGTTGTGACCGCCCTCAAGCCCAAGCGCGCGACAGAGCTCGGGAACGCAGTGGACCGGAACTTCACGTCCGATCAGCGAACGGCCATCCCCTGCGCACATCCTGCTGACGCGCACGTGGTCTGACGGGAGCTTGTCCCAGACCGGCAACAGCAGGCCGGTTGCGAGATGGAGCCGCTCGCGCTTGAGACTCGATGCCGCCTCGTCGGCTTCTGCCTGCCACAGGCGCCGGAATTCCTCCTCCGCGAGAGGCTCCCAGCAACTCTCTTCCAACTGGTCGGTGGTGAGATACTCGCGCTTCAGGGGCCGTTGCATTTCGAACCGAGCTATTCGGATGCCCTCGTCGCTCAACAGGCTGCGCGCCGGCACGAGAAGACCGACACGGCCCGAACGGGCGTTGCGCAGCGGCCGGTGGCCGGGGCTGCCGATGCCATAGAGTTCATCGAGCCTGAGCAGAGTCAGCGGTTTCAGCGCCCGGGCCGTCTCCAGCTCGAGCAGGTGCGTCGTCGCCCCCGAGACCGCATCGGTACGAAGCAGAGTATCGGACAGCACCTCGAAGCTCTCCACGGCGATGGTCTCGACACCCAGGTCGAGGGTTCCCGCTTGCCGGGCCGCGTCGATCCGCGCTTCGACTAGCGCGAGGAACTCGTCGAAGATCGCGTTCTGAAGCGCGATCGGCAGGGCGAGGATGCGGTTGAGCCAGCGCTGGATCGTCGGCAGGTCGTCGACCATGCCGCCATCGGGCCCTTCGAGCCGCAGTCCCGTCAAATCCTGAAACTTCGCGAGCCCTACCGCCTCGAGCTTCCCGATGAACAGCAGCCCGAACCAGCGATTGAGCGCTTCCTTGGCGTAGGAGCTTTCGAGGTTGTCGGCGGGATCGAAGAGGTTCTGGCCGCCGGTCTGGCGCTGTCCGCGCGTGAGGGCGCCAAGGCTGTCGAGGCGGCGGGCGATCGTGGAGATGAAACGCCGCTCGCCGCGCACGTCGGTCGTTACCGGTCTGAACAGTGGCGCCGAGGCCTGGTTCGTCCGGTTTGTGCGGCCCAGTCCCTGGATTGCCGCGTCGGCGCGCCAGCCCGGTTCGAGCAGAAAATGGACGCGGCGGGCACGATTCCTGGCGCCGAGATCGGCATGATAGCTGCGACCGGTACCGCCCGCGTCGGAGAAAACCAGGATGCGCTTTGCGCCATCCATGAACGCCTGCGTCTCGGCCAGGTTCGCGCGCGGACTGCGCGACTGGAGCTTCTGCCGCCCATCCGGACCTATCACGAGCCGCCGGCTGCGCCCGGTCACCTCGGCGACATGATCGACGCCAAAGCGTTCGATGATCGCGTCCAGAGCCGTTGCGATCGGGGGCAATGCGCAAAGCTGCTCGATCATGCGGTCGCGCGCAGCCAATGCCGAGCGGCACAGGACCGGTTGGCCCTCGTCATCGAGCATCGGCTCGGAGCGCGGATTGCCGTTCTCGTCGGTGAACACCGCCATCAGGCGAACCGGGAAGCTCTTGGCGAGATAGTCGATCACATATTCGCGGGGAGTGAGGTCGATCTCGAGCGCCTCGCGCTCCGCATCCGACAGGTCGGCCAAGCGGCGGTCGAGCATGGCCTCGGCGGTCGAGACCAATTGGACGACCACGGCGTGCCCTTCAGCGAGCGCTCCATCGATCGCGGGCAGCAGGCTGGGCAGCTTCATTGACAGGAGGAGCTGAGCGAAGAAGCGCTGCTTGGTACCTTCAAATATCGACAGAGCGGCGGACTTGGCGCCGCTGTTGAGTGTATCGCCGCTGTCCGCATCGACGATCCGCGTGGCTTCGAGCGCTTCACGCAGGTTGGCATGAATGATGGCCCAAGCTTCCGCATAGGCATCATAGACCGAGACCTGTTCCGGGGTGAGCTGGTGCTCGAGGATTTCGTACTCGACGCCCGCAAACGAGAGCGCGCGAGCGGTGTAGAGGCCGAGCGACTTGAGGTCGCGGGCGACCAGCTCCATCGCGGCAATTCCACCCTCGCGGATATCGCTCACGAACGCCTCGCGATTAGCGAATGCGGTCTCGGGTCCCCACAGACCGAGCCGGGTGGCATAGGCCAGGTTGTTGACGTCGGAAGCGCCGGTCGCCGACGCATAAAGGACGCGGGCGCGCGGCAGCATGTTTTGCAGACGTATCCCGGCGATGCCCTGCTCGGAGCCCTTAACACGCCTCCGCGATCCCTCGCCGCCGGCGGCGTTGGCCATCGCGTGGGCCTCGTCGAACACGATCACCCCGCCAAAGCCATCGCCCGCCCATTCGAGAATCTGGTCGAGGCGGGTGGCGTCGGATCGTCCCGAGCGCAGCGTGGGGTAAGTGACGAACAGAATCCCTTCGCGCATCGTCACCTGGTGGCCGAGCTTCCACTGTCCGAGCGGCTGGATGTCGATCGGAAGGCCGCCGAGAGCGGACCAGTCCCGCCGCGCATCCTCGAGCAGCGCCTCGTTCATCGAGATCCAGATGTGGCGTCGTTCGCCGCGAAGCCAGCGGTCGAGGATCACGCTTGCGACCTGCCGGCCCTTACCCGCTCCGGTGCCGTCACCAAGGAAGTAGCCCATGCGGTAGGCCGCACCGTCGGCACTTGGTCCAAGCAAGCAGCCCTTGTCCTGCGGAACAAAACGACCGGGGAGGTCGCGGGCATGTGCCGTGACTGCATAGATCAGCGTCTCAGCCTGTGCCGCGGACAGCAGGCCTCGATCAATGACATCTGACGGTAGCCGCGGAATCTCGGTCGGGATCGGCGCTGTGATCGAGCCCATCGCCACCGATTCCACGAGTGGCGTTGGGTGCTCGACCGCACCGGGAATAACGATTCGGCTCGGCCGGTACGGCAGGTAGTGCCCGACCTGCTCGGCGATCGGGGCCGGCGCGTCGAGCGCGACGTAAGTGCAAGGTTCGCTGGTAGCCACGCCGGCTGGCGGCTTGGCCTGCAAGGGGAGCGGCCTGGTTGCCAGCCCAGCCAGGCGGATCGGAGCGCGCGCCGACAGGATTGGGGCAGACCTTGCTGCGAGGGGCGTGAACCGCGCCGGAAGTGCATCGACCAAATCGAAAAGCGTCTGGAAGTCGCTGGTCCGAGCCAGAACCGGCTGTGCTTCATCCTTGATCTTGTCGAGCACGATAAGCCGCGTGGTGATTGAGGTGCCGTGCCTTGCAAAAACGCGCTCAGCCGCGACGTTGAGGCGCAGGGCGATCGGCCCTCGCACCGCGTCGAGGAACCGACGGACATCGAACCACTCGGGCATGATGGCGGCCATCCGCCCGCCATCGGCGAGCCGCTTCCAGGCCGAGCGCAGATGACGGCCCCCTGTATGCCCGTCGTGCCCGCGCTCGACCGAGTGCGAATATGGGGGATTGATGAGGACGGCGCTCGGGACCTGAGACGGGTCGAGCAACTCGTCGATGAGCTCGGCGTCGTGACCCGTCACCCTCGCGTCGGGAAACAGGCAGCCGAGGCAATCGCGGCGGAGCGGCGATATCTCGTTGAGGACGAGGCGCGCATCTGCGTTCGCGGCCCAGACCGCCAACATGCCCGTTCCGGCCGACGGCTCTAGCACGGTTTCGCCAAGCCGGAGCGCGCAGGCTCGTGCGAGGAGCCAGCCGATCCGCGGCGGGCTCGCGAACTGCTGCAGCTCGACCTGCTCTTCGCTGCGGACGGTTTGACGTGGCAGCAACGCCTCAAGCCGCGCGAACACCGCGTCGGCCGTGCGGACCGAGGATGCCAATGTCAGACCTGCGCTGTCGCGCAACCAGAGCACTTGCGCGAGCTCAAGGACGGCATGGGCATCGCGCACGGACCAGCGACCATCGGCGTCGCTGCCACCGAATTCACGGTTCAGGACGCTGTTGAGGCGCGCGCGCGAAACAGTCTCGCCCGCGCGAATGATACGTTGAAGCTCCTCCGCCGCGGACAAGACCTGCGGCTCGTTGCGATCGGGAAAGGCAAATACGGGCGATGAGTGTGTCATAGGACCTCCTGGCGAGGCCATTCAGACGTCCTGGCCTCAAGGAGGGCAGCGCATCCTCTCCTCTCAACTTGTTCAGGTAGCGGTGACCGTCCGTTCGAGCAGGACGTCATTCCAGTCCGTGTCGAGGTTGGCAGGACGTTTGGCGACGATGCGCCGACCCTCCTGGCCATAGGCTTCGTTGCCGCGCGCCTCCGCCAGATCGCCGCCCGGATCGTTGTCCACGAACAGGTAAAGCTCGCGCACGCTCTCAGGGATCGTCACCAGGCCGAAGCGCTCATTACCCAAGGTGGCCCAGCAGGGGACGCCGAAGATCTGCATGGCTGAGAGGGCCGTCTCAATTCCCTCCGCCAGACCCAGACGTCCTTTACGCGGCGTTGCGAGCCGCACAGCGCCGTGCTGGAGGCTTCCCAAGGCGCGCTTGGGCCGCTCGAAGGCCGCGAGCCTCGCCGCCGCCGGGTCGAGGAATGTCCGGTGCACGGCGATCACCCCAACGTCGGTGCGGACGGCGGCCAGCATCGCCGGCAGGAACCGGGCTGCTCCACGAGGACCGAGCGGTGTTCTCGGGTGAAAGCGCAGATCAGGTGAGAGGTGCGTAACGCCGCGCTTCGTCAGGTAAGCCTCCGCCGCGCTGCCCCTCAGCGCGTCAGCTCCGCGCCAGAGCCGGACGGCATTGCGATCGACCGTCTCCTTGTGGACCATTTCCGGGAGCGGCCCGCCCGACCCATCGAACAGGTTGCGCTTTCGAACGCCCCGGCGTCCGAGGGCCGATATAACCTCCGCACGCGAGCAGCCGGCGAAGCAGTGGAACAGAATGGCCTGCTGGCCGAGGCTCACGCTCAAGGACGGCGTGCGATCATCGTGCGCGGGGCACCGGCACATCCCGCGGTTGCGACGCCAAGTTCCGCCAAGACTGTCGACGATCTCCCGCGCGCGGCGCTCAAGACGGCCCGATTGATAGCTTTGGGGCATGATTTCTCCTTTTTTCATGCCTCCCCAGCGCGGTCTCCTCTCTGCGCCCGCGCCGATGCGTTTCCTACAATTATTGTTCTCTATATGTTCTCAATTGATTCGACCAGACAAGGAATCGAGCGAGATGATCCTGCGAGTTGCATCGATCGCCATCGGAGTGCTCGTCGCCACGCCCGCGCACGGGCAGGTGCAAGCCCCATCGGCGGCAGGGAGTGGCGCCGTTGACGAACCGCACCAAGGCTATCGCTTGGCGCAGACGGCCGACGGATTTCAGCTCGTGGAGCACGGAGTCTGGGAAACGCCATCGACGAATGCCGTACAAGCCTCAGTGCAATCGCCGGTCGTCGCGGCTTCCGACGGCATGCGAAAGTTGAAGGCCGGGAAGCCCAGGGGACTCGCGGAGCCCAATGGCTTTCGCCGCGCGGCATATCTTCCACATGTTTACGCTGCCGAAGCGAGGTTCGGTTTGCCGGCCGGACTGCTCGATGCACTTATCTGGACTGAATCCCGCTACAATCCCTTTGCCGTCAGCAGGGCGGGCGCTGCGGGGCTAGGTCAGTTGATGCCGGGCACGGCAAAGGAGTTGGGTGTTTCCAACCGCTTCGATCCGTTGGCGAATTTGGCCGGCGCCGCCCGTTACCTCCGGCAAATGCTGGACCGGTTCGGAACGGTGCACATGGCACTCGCGGCCTATAACGCCGGACCCGGTGCGGTCGAACGCGCGGGCGGAATTCCCCTAAATGACGAGACTCCAGGCTACGTTCGCGAGGTGCTCCGGAAATGGCGTTCGTGATCGCTGTTCAACACGAGGGCTAGGGAGTCTTCGCCTTCTCACCGTTTGAAGGGTGCCTCTTTATAGAGCCGGTTTCGCAAAAGGATCCCCACGCGTCCATCAGCTTGCGCCGCTTGTCGAGCATCGCGCCGCGCTGATAGGCGCGCTCGACTTCGTTGGGGTTCTGATGCGCCAGCGCGGCCTCGGCTACTTCGCCAGGGAAGCTAGTCTTCTCGGCAACCCACGTTCGGAATGAGGATCGGAAGCCGTGGGCTGTAAACGGCTCCTTCATCCGGCGCAGCACGGCAAGCAGGGTCATGTCCGACATCGGGCCGTTGGTTCCTGGGAAGACGAGATCGGTGCCGTCGAGCCGGACAGCCATCGCGCTTTTCAGGACTGCCAGCGCTTGCGGGGAGAGCGGAACGATGTGTTCGCGCTTCATCTTCATGTGAGCGGCGGGAACGGTCCACAGCGCCTTCTTGGTGTCGAACTCGTCCCATGTTGCCAGCCGCACTTCCTGGCTGCGTGCGGCGGTCAGGATCGTGAACTCAAGCGCCAGGCGGCCCCACACCCCGCCGCTCGCGCGGAGCCGCGTCAGGAACCCGGGCAGGTCTTCGTAGGGCATGGACGAGTGGTTCTTGCCGTGCGGCTGCCTGGGTAAGCCTTTGCCGGCCGCTAGCGACCGCGCGGGGGCTTCCGTGTCTCGCCAGCCGCGCGCGTGCGCGTAATCGAGCACCGCGCATATCCGCTGCCTTACGCGCCGGCCTGTCTCAGGTTTTGACGTCCACACTTCGGCGATTGCCGCGATGATATTGGCCGCTGTTACGGTTCCCACTGGCTTCGCGCCGAGCGTGGGGAAGGCATAGGTCTCGAGCGTGGCGAGCCACTGCCCACCGTGTTTGCTGCTCGCCCATTGATGCTCCCGCGCCTTGTGCAACGCCAGCGCGGCTTCACGGAAGGTGACAGCTGCCACCTTGGCCTCTCGCTTCTCGGCGATGAGATCGCGCTTGTCCTCGCGAATCGCCTTGCGCGCCTCCGCCGCCTTCGCCCGCGCATTCGCGAGCGAGACCAGCTTTGCGCTACCAAGCCCTATATCGCGCCGCTTGCCCTCGTGCTGGATGCGCAATCGCCATGCCGCACCGCCGCGCTTGTCCACCTTGAGGAGAAGGCCGTCGCCGTCCTGGTAGGTTCCGGGCTTTCCCAGCGCCGCCTTCACTTCGTTTGCCGTCAGCTTGCCCATGCGTTGCGCCCACACTTCGGTTGGGTTTACGCCCACACTCCTATCATACGCCCACACTTCCGCCCACATTTATGCGCGGCTGCGAGCGATTGGATGTGGACCGATGCGGATGTCGGTGGACCACTAAGCCACAGAAATCCGGGACTTTTATGATGTGGCCGGGTTGAGCGGCGATGTGTCTGTGGCGGTGTTGCCGGTGGCGATCTCGCCCACGACTTCGCCGACGATGCGAAAGCTGGTGTTGTTCGTGAAGATGCAAGCCCAACGCTCTTTGATCGCGCCCCGGTTTGTCGTCACGATCGGGTATTGCCCGTCGTTG
>JBGSBH010000003.1:0-24330 GCA_041730635.1 Cypionkella sp. | reverse complement strand
CTCGAACCGCGGGCGCTGGATCCCCGCTTCCGCGGGGATGACGAACAGGGGGCTTAGCGTTTGACTGAAAACGCTGCGCGATAGGCCGGCTTCACCGCCTCCAGCATCGCGCCCGTCATCGGAAAGTCGAGCTCGTACGCCCCTTCGGCGTAAGACCCGGCGACATAGGGCCCGTACCACACGGTGATCCGGTCGAAAGTCTTGCCGTTCGAGGAACCGACCAGGATCGTCGCCTCCTCCAGGCCGGGGCACGGTGGGAATACCGGGTCCGGCCCACGATCGGTCTCCGCGCCTTTTTTCTTCCGCTCGCGATCGAGCGCGTCGCATAGCGTTTCGCCCATGATCGAGCCGAGGAACGACGGCGCCTGAAAGAGCTGTTCCGAGGGGAAGCCGCGCGCGTTCGCCTTGTCCCACACCAGCGCCTCCATCCCGTACATCCCGTGCGCCCCGCCGGTGTAGCTGTAGAACTGGTTCGACAGGCTGAGATAGCCCGGCAGGTCGGCGACAACCTGCCACTCTTCCCCGAAGCCGTACGGGTTGAACGGGAACCCGCTCGCCTTGGCCTCGGCCTGCGCCGCTTTGGCATCGGCGATCATCTCCGCCTTGCCCTTCGCCGCCTGTTCCTCGATCCGGCGGGCGAGCGCGGGAATGCGCGCGACAGCGGCCGGATACGACAGGTCGTAGCCGTAAAGCGGGGTATCCTCTTCGACCTTCTTCGCCTGCGCCGTTGCCGAAGTAGCGGTCGCGTCGGCCTCCGCGGCTTGCCCGGTCCGCTCGGCCACTTCGGCGGGCGACGAGCACGCGGCCAGCAACAGCACGGCGAGCGGGCGACAATCCATTGGCATTCTCCGGCAAGGCGCTAGGGAACCCGAGTATGAGCAAAGCGCCCGCGCTAATCCAGCCCGATCGCGGCCAGCCCGCCACGCCGATCCATCTGGTCGCCAAGGAGAATTTCGCCGACTGGGCGAACGGTCTCGCGCCCGGCCAGCGCGCCGCGCTCGCCGGGCAGAAGTTCGACGGCAGCGGCTACCAGGTCGGCATCGTGCCCGACGGCGAGAGCTGGTTCGCGGTCGGCGGGGTGGCGAACCCGGCCAGCCTGTCGAGCTGGTGCCTCGCCAAGCTCGCCGAGGCGCTGCCCGCCGGGACCTATCGCCTGGCCACCGGCGAACCCGGCGCGGCGCTGTTCGGCTGGCAGACCGCGCAGTACCGTTTCGCCCGCTACCGGGAAGACAAGGACGCGCCCGGCCCGCGCGTGCTGCTGACGAGCGACGCCAAGGCGATCGAGCCGATGATCGCCGAAGCGGCCGCGAGCATGCGCGTGGCCGATCTGGTGAACACCCCGGCGGAGGACATGGGGCCCGCCGCGCTCGAAGCCGAGGCCGAGGCGCTTGCCAAAGCCTACAAGGCGCGGCTCTCGGTGACCAGGGGCGAGGCGCTCGCGCGCGAGTATCCGATGATCCACGCGGTCGGCCGCGCCGCCGCGCGCGAGCACGCTCCGCGCCTGATCCACCTCGACTGGGGGAGCGAGAAGCACCCTGTGCTGGCGATCGTCGGCAAGGGGGTGTGCTTCGATTCGGGCGGGCTCGACATCAAGCCGGCCAGCGGCATGCTGCTGATGAAGAAGGACATGGGCGGCGCCGCGCACGCGCTGGCGCTCGCCGGCCTCATCATGGACGCCGGCCTCAAGGTACGGCTCCATCTGCTGGTCCCCGCGGTCGAGAACGCGATCTCCGGCAACGCCTTCCGCCCCGGCGACGTGCTGAAGAGCCGCCACGGGCTGGCCGTTGAGATCGGCAACACCGATGCCGAAGGCCGGCTGATCCTGGGGGACGCGCTCACCCGCGCGAGCGAGGAGAAGCCCGACCTGATCCTCGATTTCGCCACCCTCACCGGCGCCGCCCGCGTCGCCCTGGGGCCCGACCTGCCCGCGCTGATGGCGCGGCGGGACGCCACCGCCGACGCGCTGCTCGCTGCCGGCCAGGCGCACGACGACGAATGCTGGCGGCTGCCGCTGCCCGAAAGCTACCGCGAGTACCTGAAGTCCGACATCGCCGATCTCGGCAACAGCCACACCAACGGGTTCGCGGGCGCGAGCGTCGCCGGGCTGTTCCTCGACCGCTTCGTGGCCGAGGGGATCGACTGGGCGCACTTCGACACGTTTGCCTGGCGCCCCGCGGCCAAGCCCGGCCGGCCGAAAGGCGGCGCCGCGCTCGGCCTGCGCGCCGCCTGGCACATGCTGCGGGCGCGCTACGGCTGAAACTTGCCGATAAGGTCCCGGCGCTATAAGCGCCCCCGCGTGATCCCCCGGACCTATCTGCGAGCATGACCCAGGCGAGCGCCTATCCGTTGCCCCAGGGCCAGCTCTCGCGCGCCGGGCCGGTCGCGCGGCCGGCGCCGGGCACGCTGCCGATCCGCGGCGACCTCGCGCACATCGCGCTCGCCAACCGCTATCTCGTCGCGCACTACGTGGTGCCCGAGGCTCGCACGATCGGCGCGGACGGCGCGACGCTGCTGTGCCACCCGCGTGACGGGGCGGAGCCGGTAACCGAGCTCGCCCCGGGAACACCGTTCGAGGCGCTCGATTACGCCGGCGACTGGTGCTGGGGCTGCTGCGGGCCGGAGGGGCCGACCGGGTACCTGCGCACCGCGCTGCTCGCCTGATGCCCACCGTCTTTATCGACGGCGCCGCCGGCACCACCGGGCTGGAGATCGCCGAGCGCCTCGCCGGCCGGCCCGAGTTCACCCTGCTCGGCCTAGAGGAGACACGCCGCAAGGACCCCGCTGCCCGCCGCGAGGCATTGAACGAGGCGGAGTTCGCGATCCTCTGCCTGCCCGACGACGCGGCGCGCGAGGCGGTCGCGCTGATCGACCCGGCGAGCGGCGTGCGGGTGATCGACGCCTCGACCGCGCACCGGGTGGAAGAGGGTTGGACGTATGGCTTTCCCGAGGTGGTCGGCCGCGGGGCGGTGGCCAACGCGAGGCGCGTGTCGAACCCCGGGTGCTATTCGACCGGCTTCATCGCCCTCCTCGCCCCGCTGGTGCGCGCCGGGCTGCTGCCAGCCGACTGGCCCTACACCTGCCATGCGGTCTCCGGCTACTCGGGCGGCGGCAAGAGCCTGATCGCCCGGTTCGAAGAAGACGGCGACATCGCCTGGCGCGGCTATGCGCTCGGCCTCGACCATAAGCACGTGCCCGAAATGCAGGCGCATGCCGGGATTGCGCGCGCGCCGCTATTCACCCCGGCCGTAGTCCCGGCGCACCGAGGCATGGTGGTCGAGGTGCCGCTCCCCCTCGCCGCGATGCCGGGGGCCGCGCCGGCCGATGCGCTGCGCGCGGGCCTTGCCGAGTTCTACGCCGGCAGCCGCGTGGTCCGGATGGGCACCCCGCCGGCCGAGGGCGAGCTGCTGCTGCGACGCTCGCAAGCCCCGTCCGACGCGATGGAGCTGCACGTATTCGCCGCGCCCGACGGATCGCAGGCGCGCCTGGTCGCGGTGCTCGACAACCTCGGCAAGGGCGCCAGCGGCGCGGCGGTGCAATCGTTCAACCTGATGGCCGGGCTCGACGAGACCGCCGGGCTGCGCCTGCCTTAAAATTAGGCAGCCACTGCCTTGGCTGTGAGCACCCGCCCCGCCCAGCGAAACGCCGCGTGCGCCCTTTCATCGGGCCGCCGGATGGCCTAGCCATGCGCGGCGGCCTTGGCACGATTCTTGATCGGCGTGGCCGAGACGAACGATGCCGGGCGCCCGGTGCTGCGGCACGGGGCGAGCCCGGCCGGATGCGCACCCGGGGGCGCGAGCGGGGGTCCGAGTGAAGAAGATCGAAGCGATCATCAAGCCGTTCAAGCTGGACGAGGTGAAGGAGGCGCTGCACGAAGTCGGCGTGTCCGGGATCACCGTGACCGAGGCCAAGGGCTTCGGCCGCCAGAAAGGCCACACCGAGCTCTACCGCGGCGCCGAATACGTCGTCGACTTCCTGCCCAAGGTGAAGCTCGAGGTGGTCGTGCCCGACAACCAGGCCGACCGGGTGGTCGAAGCGATCGCCGCCGCTGCGCAGACCGGGCGCATCGGCGACGGCAAGATCTTCGTCTCGGCAATCGAGTCCGCCCTGCGCATCCGCACCGGCGAGCGCGACGACGCGGCGATCTGACACTGACCCCCTCCCGCAAGCGGCAGGGGAATGGAAAAGGAACCCTAGAATGCCCAACGCCAGCGAAGTGCTCAGCCAGATCGCGGAGAACGAGGTCGTATGGGTCGACCTCCGGTTCACCGATCCGCGGGGCAAGTGGCAGCACCTGACGATGGTCGCCAAGCTGCTCGACGAGGACCAGCTCGAGGACGGGCTGATGTTCGACGGTTCCTCGATCGCCGGGTGGAAGGCGATCAACGAGAGCGACATGATCCTGAAGCCCGATCTCGAGCGGGTGTATATGGACCCGTTCAGCGCGACCCCGATGATGATCGTGTTCTGCGACGTGGTCGAACCCTCGACCGGCGAATGGTATGCGCGCGACCCGCGCTCGACCGCCAAGCGGGCGGAGAACTACCTCAAGTCGACCGGCATCGGCGACACCGTCTACGTCGGGCCCGAGGCCGAGTTCTTCATGTTCGACGACGTCCGCTTCTACGACGGCTACGACGGCTCGGGCTACAAGATCGACGACGTCGAGCTGCCCACTAACACCGGCCGCGACTACGAGGCGGGCAACCTTGCCCACCGTCCGCGCGCCAAGGGGGGCTACTTCCCGGGCGCCCCGGTCGACAGCGCGGTCGACATCCGCGGCGAGATGGTCGCGACGATGACCGAGATGGGCCTCAAGTGCGACAAGCACCACCACGAGGTCGCCGCCGCCCAGCACGAGCTCGGTCTCACGTTCGGCACGCTGGTCGAAACCGCCGACAACATGCAGATCTACAAGTACGTCGTCCACCAGGTGGCCCACGCCTACGGCAAGACGGCGACTTTCATGCCCAAGCCGATCAAGGACGATAACGGCAGCGGCATGCACACCCACATGTCGATCTGGGACGGCGGCAAGCCGCTGTTCGCCGGCAACGGCTATGCCGGGCTTTCCGATATGTGCCTGTTCTTCATCGGCGGGGTGATCAAGCACGCCAAGGCGCTGAATGCCTTCACCAACCCCACCACCAACAGCTACAAGCGGCTGGTGCCGGGGTTCGAGGCGCCGGTGCTGCTCGCCTATTCGGCGCGCAACCGCTCGGCTTCGTGCCGCATTCCTTATCGCGCGGGCGAAAAGGCCAAGCTGGTCGAGTTCCGCTTCCCCGCTGCGATGGCCAACCCCTACCTCGCCTACGCGGCGATGCTGATGGCGGGGCTCGACGGGATCCAGAACAAGATCCATCCCGGCGACGCGATGGACAAGAACCTCTACGACCTACCTCCCGCCGAGCTGGCCGAGGTGCCGACGGTGTGCGGCAGCTTGCGGGAGGCACTCGAGAGCCTCGAGGCGGATCACGCCTTCCTGCTGCGCGGCGACGTCTTCACCAAGGACCAGATCGACGCCTACGTCGAACTGCTGTGGGCCGATGTCGCCCGCTGGGAAACCACCCCCAGCGCGGTCGAATACGACATGTATTTCAGCGCCTGAGCCCACGCTGCGGATCGAAAGGGGCGTCCGGCGCGGCCGGGCGCCCTTTTTCTTCGCGCGGCCCCGCCGGGGGCGGAACCCCCGAGGCGGCCTGCGCGTCTCGCACCCATAGCGAGCGCGAAAGGTGGGCCGGTGGACGTTTACAGCATGTTGCAAACCGCGGTCGTGCTGCTGCTGCTCACCGCCGCGGGCGGCGTGGTGATGGCGATCCGCCGGCTGGGCGCCAAGCAAAACCCGCCGGACTGGCTGGCGATGGCGCACGGCCTGCTCGCCGCCGCGGCGTTCACGCTGGTGATCTACGCCGCGTTCCAGGAAGGCATTCCGGCCAGCGCGGTGACCGGCGTGGTCGTGCTGCTGGTCGCCGCCGCCGGCGGGATCGTGATGAACCTCCACTATCATCTCGCCGGGCAACTGATCCCCCAGTGGCTGCTGCATCTGCACATTCTCCTCGCCGTGGTCGGCACCACGCTGATCGCGTGGGGCGCGGGGGGCGCGCCGGCGACGTGAGCCGGGATCCGCGGAAACCCGTCCGACAATGAAGGTGACGTTTTGGCTGGCCCCGCTCGCGCTGCTGGCGGCGGTAGGCGCCTGCGGCCCGACCGAGCCCAACGGCAGCGCCGAACAGGCCCGCGCCGCGCGCGAGAAAGCGCTCGCCGCGCGGTTAAAACGGGCGTGCTCGTCGCCCGCGACCTACGATCGGCTCAAGCAGATCGCGTTCGACGAGGCGATCCGCATCCGCAACGCGGATCCGGTCAACCTCGACACGCTGTCCACCCACGCGCTGGTGCGGGTCGAGAACCCCGTGGTGAAGAGCCGCGACGAGACGCTCGACGTCACCGTTTGCACCGGCCGCTTCGTGCTGCAGGTGCCGCCGGGGGCGGAGCGCGCGTTCGACGGCAGGCGGCAACTGGTGGCGGACATCGAATATGCCGCGCAAGCCGCCGCCGACGGCAGCGGCCTGGTCTACCAGATCAAGGGCGCCGAGCCGATCATCTACCGGCTGGCGGCGTTCGATCTCACCCGCGAGGCTTACCGCCCCGCGGTCGCCCGCCGCGCGGTCGCCGCCGCACCGGTCCCCGCGCCGGGCGCATCGGCGGCCGCGCCCGAACCGGCCGCGCTGCCGGCGCCGCCGACGCTCGCCGCGCGCCCGACTCCCGCCCCGGCCCCGGCCCCGACGCCCGCGCCGGCCCCGACGCCCGCGCCCGCGGCGCGGCCGGCGCAAGCCGCGGCGCCCCGCCGCCCCGCGACCGTCTCGCCCAGCTTCACCTGCCGCCACGCCCGTTCGCGCAGCGAGCGGATGGTCTGCGGCAGCGACCGGCTGGCCTCGCTCGATCGCGAGATGTCGTCGCAATTCTACTCCGCGCTGAGCAACGCCGGCGGCACCGCGCGGGCCGAGCTGCGCCGCTCGCGCGATGCCTTCCTGCGCGCCCGCGAGCGCTGCACCGACGCCGCTTGCGTCGAGCAGGCCTATGTCGCGCGGATGGCGGAAATCCGGGCGATCGCCGCGCCGCAGTGACTGCCGGCCGCGGGGTGGAGGCCGAAAAAAGCATTTTCCTACACGCCCCGATCCTGCTTACTACCGCGGCCTCTTCCAACCGACGAGGCCGCTTCCCATGAATCGCAAGCTGATCTTCGACGCCGTCCGCCGCCTGCTGGGGCGCGGCTTTTCGCAGGCCGAAGTGCGCACGCTCGACCGCGCGATCGACACCGCGCAGGGGCGAGCGGACTACTTTCCCCAGGACACCGTCAACTCCGTCAAACCGGTGTCAACTTCGCCGCGGGTCAGCGAGCGCGGCCTGGCGTTGATCAAGGACTTCGAAGGCTGCGCCCGGGCTCGCGCCGACGGGATGGTCGAGGCCTACCCCGATCCCGGCACCGGCGGCGCACCGTGGACGATCGGCTGGGGTGCGACCGGGCCGGAGATCGGCCCGGGCACCGTCTGGACCCAGGCGCGGTGCGATGCGCGGCTGGCGGAGGACGTCGCGCGCCACGCCGCCGATGTCGCCCGCGCGCTGAGCGACGCGCCGACCAGCCAGGCGCAGTTCGATGCGCTGGTCAGCTTCCACTACAACACCGGAGCGATCGCCCGCGCGACCCTGACCCGCAAGCACATGGCGGGCGACTACCGCGGCGCCGCGGCAGAATTCGCCCGCTGGAACCGCGCCGGCGGGCGGGTGCTCGCGGGCCTCACCCGCCGCCGCGCGGCCGAGGCGCGGCTCTATGCCCGCGGTTAGCCGGCGTAAGCCCGTTGTGCTCGGTTCATGGAACCGACCGCGCCGGCGCCGGGTTAGCCGCACGCAAAGGAGATTCACTATGCGCAAGTTTTTGATCGGCGCGGCGGCGATCGCCCTGGCCGCCGGCGGCGCCCTGGCCGAACCCGGTGGCAAGGGCGGCGGGAGCGGCCACGGCAAGGGCGGCGGGCCCGACCACGCCGCGATGTCGCACGGCGAGGGCAAGGCCGACAAGGGCGCCTCCGGCGGTCCGGGCAGGCCCGAGCGCGGACCCGACAAACGCGCCGAGCGCGGCTCCGACATACGCGCCGAGCGCGCCGAGCGCGGGCCCGATAATCGCGAGCAGGCAAGGCAGGAGCGCCGGGCCGTGCACTCCGACGAGCGCCGCGAGGACGGCGAGCGGGGCGAGCGCGGCGCGACCCGGCAAGCCGGAAAGTCGGAGCGGGCGATCGAGCGCCGCGAAGAGCGGGCCACGCGCGAGGCTGAGCGCCGCGTCGTGCGCGATGTTCGCAACGATCGCGAACCGCGCCTGCGCGGCGACGACGGCCGCATCGCCCGCACCGACTGGTTCGCCGAAGGCAGCGAGCGCTTCGGCCTGATCGACGGGTGCCCGCCGGGCCTCGCCGGGAAGAACAACGGCTGCCTGCCGCCCGGGCTCGCCCGTCAGCGCGACCGCGATTGGGGGCAGCGCTACCATCAGCCGGCCTGGTGGGGCTATGACCGCGCGGGCGCCGGCCGCTACTTCTACGAAGATGGCTATCTCTACCGGCTGGGAGGCGACGATTCGGTTCTCGGCTACATCCCGCTGCTCGGAGGAGCGCTTTCGGTCGGCAACCCCTGGCCGAGCACTTACGAGCCCTATCCGGTTCCGCAATACTACCGCGACTACTACAACCTCGGGCCGGTCGATAGCTATCGCTACGCCGACGACGTGCTCTACCGGGTCGATCCGCAAAGCGGGGTGATCGAATCGATCGCGGCACTGCTGACCGGAGACCGCTTCGCGGTCGGCGAGCCGCTGCCGGCAGGCTACGATGTCTACAACGTGCCCTACGGCTATCAGGACCAGTACTACGACACCCCTGACGCGCGGTACCGCTATGCCGACGGTTACGTCTACGAAGTCGATCCGACGACGCAGCTCGTCACCGCGGTGATCGAGCTCCTCGCATGACGGGGGGGCGGACGACCCCCGCCGCGCGGATCGCCGCGGCCGCCGCCGCCGCGCTGCTGGCGGCGGTGCCGCTCGCTGGCTGTGGGGAGAAGGCCGAGCGCGGCGAGGCGGGCGAGACCGGCGCGGTTGACGAGCGCACGCTCGCGGTGGCCATCGCCGACGCACCCGGGCTCACCACGGTGGCCGGCGCGCTGACCGAGGCCGGCCTCGCCGGCGTGTTCGACGGGCCGGGCAGCTACACCCTGCTGGCGCCCGACGACGACGCCTTCGCCCGTCTCGAGGGCCAGGTGCCCGCGCTCGGCGACCCGGCGCGCCGGGCCGAGCTGGTGGCGATCCTGCGCGGCCATGTCCTTCCCGGGCATCTGACGCCCGATGCGATCCGCCAGGCGATCGCCGCGCGCAAGGGCCCGGTCACGGTGACCAACCTCGCCGACGGCCTGGTGACCTTCACCGCCGAGGGCGACAGCCTGACCGTGACCGGCGCCGACGGGTCCAAGGCCCGGCTTTCGGGCACCCCGCTGGTGGTGAGCAACGGCGTCGTCTTGCCGCTCGACGGGGTGATCAAGCAGGCGGGCGAAGGCCAGGCCGCGCGCGAATAGGACCGCGGGTCAGTAGTCGCGGCTGGCTTCGACCCGCAGCGATTCGCGGCCGATCGTGGAGATGCTGCCGAGGATCGACAGCCAGCTGGTGATGCGGAACTCGGCCTCGGTGGCGCTGTAACCCCGCCCGTCGGTGATGATTTCGACGTAGAACCGGCGGCCGATGTTCTTGCCCACGGCGATGCCGGTGCCGCGCCCGAGCGCGGGGTCGGCGCTGACGAGGCGCAGCCGGTCGAGCCCGATCGCGGTGCGCAGCCGGTTGATCGGGTCCATCCCACCGCCGCCCCGCAACGAGGCGACCGCCGAGCCGAGCTGCAGGATGTCGGTCGCCGAAAGCTCGGTGATCGAGCCGCCGAACAGCAGCCGGGCGAGGATCTCCTCCTCGGGCAGGCCGGGATTCGAGGTGAAGGTGATCTCGGGCTGCAGCGCGCTGCCCTGGACCTTGACGGTGACGTCGAGCCCGTCGCGTTCGGTCTCGGCGACGATATCGAGCCGGGGATCGATTGGCACGTTCTCGTCGAACCGGATCACCCCGCGCGTGAGCTCGAAGCGGGTGCCGGCGAACGAATAGTCGCCGCGGATCACCCTCGCCTCGCCCCCGATCCGCGGATTGTCGGTCGTGCCGCGGATCAGCACGTTGGCGCCCCATTCACTCTCGAGCCCCATGCCGTCGACATCGACCCGGCTCGGCGCCCGCGCGTCGATCAGGTAGCGCCACGGCTGCGTCGGCGCGGCGCGCGGGGCGACGTCGTACGGCAGGTTGATCTCGCGGGTTTTGATCTGCGGTAGCCGCTGGTCGGCCGCCGCGGTGCCGAGCCGCCAGCTCGCCCGGTCGACCAGCAGGCGCCCGGCGATCGTCCCTCCGATTCCGTCGGAGACGATCCGCAGCGGCCCGGTGACCGTGGCACTGAGCCCGTTGGCATCGAGCAGGCGGGCGTTGCGCGCGGCGACACGGATGTCGAGCCGCGGCCCGCGCACCCCGAGATCCTCCAGCACCACGCTGCCGCTGCCGCTGACCGCGCCGCCGTTCGGCGTCGTGCCGCGGAAGCTGGTGATCCGCAGCCGCGAGCCGGAGAAAGTCCCGCGCGCCTGGACGTTGGCGAGATCGGTTCCCGACAGGCTCGAGCGCAGTCGAAGGCTGTTCGATGCGAGCGAGCCGCGCACCTGCGGCGTCGCCAGCGTGCCGGTCACGTCCGCCGCCACCGCCAGCGGCCCGGTCAGGTCGAACGCGTCGATCGCCGCGAGCCGCCACAGCGCGTCCGCCGGTCCGTTGTAGCGGAGCTGCGCGAAGAGCCGTCCGGCCTGGAGCCGGTCCATCAGCGCGCCCGAACGCGGCAAGCCGGATATCAGCCCCTGCAGCCGGCCGCGCCGCTGGCCGCCCTCGTCGACTACCGCGCGGGTCTCGAGCCGGTCGGGAGTGAGCCGCAGGACCAGCGCGAGGTCGATCGGGCGCGAGGTCAGCACCAGTCCCGAGCGGGTCAGCCCGGCGACCTTGACCCGCGCCTCGCCGGTCGGCACGCCGCCCGCGCTGCTGGCGAAGTCGACCACGCCGGAGATCTTTCCGCCCAGCCCCAGCTCGGTGAAGATGTCGATCACCGACAGCGGCATGTCGGCCATCTGCACCCGCGCCGCCGTGCGTCCGCCGCCGAACTCGCCCGAGCCGATCAGCGATCCGCCGGCGAAGTTGACCTGCGTCGGCTCGAGCCGCCAGCCGCCGTCGCGCTGCTTCAGCAGCACGGCGCGGCGCGGCATCGTGATCGCCCGCCCGGCGAACTCGCCGCGCGCCGCCACCGCCACCCGCTCGGGCGCTACCTGACCGTTGAGCTGAAGCGCGAAGCGGCTGCCGCGCCGCCCGGCGACCGAGGCGGTGAACGTGCCGCGGCCGTTCTCGAGGTCGGCGCGGGCCGCGAGCCGGCCGATGAACAGACGGCCGTAAGTGATCCCTTGCGCGAACACGCTGCCGCCGATCGTGCTGCGCCCGTCGACCAGCAGCCCGCTGGCATCGATGTCGGCACGGCCGATCGCCAGCGGCGTCTCGCCGCCGAACTGCGCGTCGCGCGCGGTCAGCTTGACGTCGAATGCCTGGCCGCCCCCGCGCGGGGCGAGCGCGATCGTGCCGTCAAGCCCGCCGCCGCTGAGCGCCAGCGTGCCGGCCACCGCGCCGCTGCCGAGCGTCAGCTCGCCGGCGACCGAGGTCTTCCACACGTCGAGCCGCCGGATGACCAGCCGGGTGGGCCCGCGGGCCGGGGCGAACAGATCGATCGTGCCGTCGAACGGGCCGAGCATCGACTGCCCCCGGGTCTCGATGGCGAACCCGTCACGGATCGGCGCGATCGCGACCCGCACGTTCCTCAGGCCGGCGGAAGGAAGCGGGTTGGCGAAGACCAGCACCGCTTCCGGCCCGCGCGCGGTGTAGGCGCCCTCGACCGTGAACGGCCCGTAGTCGGCGTGCCGGCCCCGGCCGGCGATGCTGGTGCGGCCCGGGCGGATCGATCCGTCGAGCACCAGGTCGAGCTTGGCAGCGTCGATCCGCACCCCGCGGAAGTCGAGCGGGCGCGCGCCGCCGGTGGTGATGCCGCCGCGGAACGCAATCGCCGGACCGGCGAGGTTGGCAAGCGTCGCGTTGGTCACCCGCGGAATGCGTCCGCGGAAATCGGCCGACAGCGTCCACGGGGCGCTGCCGAAAGTGGCGACGATCGTCGCGCCGCCGTTCACCGTGCCGACGTTGTCGAGCGCGAGGCCGTTGGCCGCGACCGAGCCCGAGACCCGGTAGTTGCCGCTCGCGGTATCGCCGGTGAGCGCGAGACGGGCGTTGGCGTCGGGAAAGGCAATCGCCAGCGGATCGGCGCTGAGCCGGCTGCCCTGGTAGGTCAGCCGCCCTCTCACCGTGCCGCCCACCAGTCGCGGATCGACTTGCGCCACGCCCGTCACCAGCCGCGCCAGCCGGGCGTCGATCGGCACGGTCCAACGGGCGCCGTCGTAGGTCGCAGTGCCCTGCTGAGTGAGGCCGGTGAGCTGGGTGGTGCCGCTGGCGAAGCGCACGACCTGCAGCCGGTGCGCGACGGTGAGATCGCGGAACGCGCCGTCGAGCGTGGCGGCGATCCGGGCGCCTTCGACCCGCATCCCCGGCCCGAACAGCGCCGGGTTCCTGATCCGTGCATCGATCACCAGCCCGTCCGCGGCGTTCTCGCCGAGGTCGAGCGCGCCGCGCGCGGTGCCGGAAACCCCGCGCCCGACCAGCGCCAGGTTGCCGCTGAGCACGCTGTCGGCAAGCGTGCCCGAAGCCTTGTACGAGACCACCGACCCGAGCGCGTCGCGCACGAGGCCCGCCGCCAGCGCCGCTTGCGGGCGCGCCTGGCCGACGATCGTGTAGCGCCCCGCCTGGTTGGTCATCCGGAACGCGGCGAAGTTCGCCCCATCACGGGTGACGTAGCCGCCCCCGCGCCACCGGCTCCAGGTCCCGTCGCCGAACACTTGGGCGCGAAAGCCCGCGTCGGCCCCGATCAGGCCGGCGATCACCCCGCCCTTGGGCGCGAGGTAATCGAGCTCGAGATCGAACTTGTCGCCGTCGGGCTCGGCATCGACCAGCGCATGGAGCCGATCGAACCGGCCGAGCCGCCCGTCGGCGCGCACGAGCACGCGGCCGTCGCGGATGTCGGCGCTGGCGAGCAGGTTGGCCTTGTGCGCCTGCGGCCCGGCAAGGCCCTTGGCGATCGTCAGGTCGCGGATCGCGAGCTTGTCGACGCGGATGTCGAAATTGGGCAGGATCGGCGCGTCGGGGTCGCCTGGGTTGAGCTCGGGCAGGCGGTAGAGCGTGCCGCGGTGAGTGGTCAGCTCACGCACATCGAGCCCGCGCGTGAACCAGCTCGTCGGCCGCCAGTCGAGCTCGACCAGCGGCACCGTCAGGAAGCGCCCCTTGGGATCGGACAGCGTGACATCGTGCAGCCGCGCCCGCCCGTAGAGATTGCCGTCGATCCGCCCGATCTCGACCTTGAGCCCCGACGCCGGGGCCACTTGCGCGATCTGATCGACCACCCAGCGCTGGCCGATCGGGCTGTTGAGCAGCGCCAGCGCGGCGACGACGAGCAGCACCAGCCCGCCGAGGATGCCGAGCAGCCACTTGCTCGCGCGCCGTGCGCGATGGAAGCGGACGCGGCTGGGAGCCGCGGCCGCCTCGCCCGCGTTCTCGAGCGGCGCTTCGCTGGCCCTCAGAACGCCTGGCCGAGCGAGACGTAGACGGCGATCCGGCTGTCGCCCGGCCCCGGGTTGATCGGCGTCGCGATATCCACCCGCAGCGGCCCGAAGCCGGTGTTGTAGCGCGCGCCAATGCCGGCGCCGATGCGCACGGTCTCGAAGTCCGGCAGCACGTCCTGGCTGACCGTCCCGGCGTCGACGAAGGGCACGATCGACAGCGCCCCGTCGAAGAACCGGGTGCCGATGCGCGCTTCGACCGCGCCTTCGAGCAGCGAGCGCCCGCCGGTCGGCAGCCCCGCCGCGTCGCGCGGGCCGATCGCCTGGTAGCCGTATCCGCGGACCGAGCCGCCGCCGCCGGAATAGAGCCGCCGCGACGGCGCGATGTTGGCGAGATCGGTGCCCGGGATCGCGCCGAAACGCACGCGCCCGGCGACCACCACCCGCTCGGTCACCCGCTGGTAATACGAAGCATCGACCTGGCTGCGCAGGTAGAAGCTCTGCATGCGATTGGTGCGCGAAACTTCGGGCGACAGCCGCCCGCCGAGACGGAACCCGCGGGTCGGATCGAGCAGGCTGTCGGTCGTGTCGAGCAGGCCGTAGAGCGGCAGGGCGCCGACGAAGAAGGTCCGACGCGGCTGAGTCACCCCGGCGACCGGCTGCGGCCGCTCGCCCGTCGCCACCGCCTCGAGCCCGACGCTCCAGCCGAACGGCTTCTGGAACAGCAGCGTCGAGAGCCGCTCGTAAGTCCCGATCAGGGAGACGGTGCGCGCGTCGTAGGCCTGGCTCGAGATGGTCGAGGCGAACGCATCGACGGTCAGCACTTTGTCGCGCCCGCCGAAGTTGTTCTTGCGGAAGGTCACCCCGGCGAGCTGCTGCTGGGTACCGGCGATCCCCCGCACCCGCAGCATCCCTTCGGGCGGAAACAGGTTGCGGTGCTCCCAGCTCCCCTCGACGCGGAAACCCTCGCCGGTGCCGTAGCCGATCGCGCCCGCCCAGGTGCGCAGCTTGGCCTTGGTCATCTCGACGTCGAGCGCGACGGTGCCGGGCCGGTCGCCCGCCGGATCGTTTACCTTGCGCGGCGTCACCGTGACCGACGAGACGAGGCCGGTCGAGATGATCGCCCGGCGCAGGTCGTACTCGAGGCTGCGCTGGTAGATATCGCCGGGCTCGAACCGGGCGATCCGCGCGAGGTGCCGGCCCGAGAGGAAATCGGGCAGGTTGGAAACGACCTCGCCGAACGCGAACTTGCCGCCCGGCGCGACCTTCATCGTCAGGTCACCCGCGGTGCGCGCGTGATCAACCAGCAGCTCCGGCTCGCCGATCGCGGCGAACGGATAGCCCATCTCGCCGAGCGCGCGGTCGAGATCGAACTGCTCGCTCACGATCCTGTCGCTCGACATCGGATCGCCCGCGGCGATCTCGAACGCGCGGCGCAGCGCCGGCCCGTCGACCGCAGCCAGCAGCTCGCCGAGATCGATCGCCCCGAACCGGTAACGCGGGCCTGGGATCAGGTCGAAGCGCACCTCGCTCCGCTCGCTCGCGTTCGCCGGCGTCTCGCCCGGCGCCGCGCCGCCGATCGTGCGCACGACCTGCCCGTCGTAGTAGCCATAGACCCGCAGCATCGTCGCCAGCAGTTCCTCGTCGGACCTCGCGCGCGCGGCGATCTGGGCGATGTTGTCTTCATCGCTGTCGAGCTCGGCGATCGTCGAGAGCTGCTCGAAGCGTTCGGCGAACGCCTCGCGCTCGGGGAACGCGGCGTCGTCGGGCGGGAAGGCGAGTACCAGCTCGGGGGTTACGCGGATGACCTCGGCTTCGACCAGCCCGGTCTGCGCCGCTTCGGCATCGGCATCGGCGAACTGGATGCTGTCGTCGGGTGCGAGCGGCGCGAGCTGGGGCAGGTCGAGCTGATCGGGCCAGGGCACGTCGATCGGCGGCACCTCGGCGAGCGGCGAGTTCGGATCGACCTCCTGCGCCAGGACCGCTTCGGCGGCGGCATCCTCCTCCGGCGCGGGCGGGGTGCCCTGCTGCGCCCACGCTTCAGGATTGTCGATCGCCGAATCGGGGATCAGCTCCTCCAGCGACTGGGCTGTCGACCGGTCCTGCGCGAAGGCGACCGCGGGCGCGAACGCGAACGAGGCGCAAGCGAGCGCGAGGAGCGCCCGGCTAGTCGGCGTGCCCGAATTGCGGCAGCGAGGCATCCTTGGCCGGGCTCGCGCCAGCGCGGGGTCCGCGCCGCGCGGCGGCGGCGGCGATGAGCTGATCGTGGCGTTCGCGCGAGACGCGGCGCCAGCCGTCGCGGCCGAGCAGCTCGATCGGGCGGTAGCGGATCTTGTACTGCATCCGGTCCGAACCATCGACCCAGTACCCGAGGTATACATAGCCGAGGCCATCGGCGGCCGCGCGCCGGATGTGATCGAGGATGATATAATTGCCAAGACCCGCGCGAACCTCATGCTCCGGGTCGTAGAACGAATAGATCATCGACAACCCGTCGCCCTGGCGGTCCGTGAGACACGCGCCGACAAGGCGGCCCGGCCTCAATCCCTCCGAGGGCTCCCGATATTCAATAACATAGCTTGTTACCGGCGTGTGTTCCACCATGTCGGCATAGTCAATCTCGTCCATCGCGGCCATGCCGCCGCCCGGGTGGCGGGTCCCGAGATACTTGCGCAACAAGTCGAACTGCTCGCCGGTCGCCCATGGCCGGCATTCGCTCGCCACGAGATCCGAGTTGCGCCTGAGGTTGCGCTTCTGCGTTCCCGAGGGGGCGAACTGCGCCACCGGCACGCGCACCGAAACGCACGCCTGGCAGTCGAGGCAGCTCGGGCGATAGGCGACCGTCTGGCTGCGGCGGAAACCGATCCGGCCGAGCGCTTCGTTTAGCTGGTCGGCGTGCGGGCCCTTGAGCTCGGTGAACACCTTGCGCTCGCTGCGGCCCGGCAGATACGGGCACGGCGCGGGGCTGGTCACGAAGAAGCGGGGGAAGCGAACGGGGGCCGTCACGACTGCACCAGGGACCTCTTGCCTGCCGGCAGGTTTCGAAGGCCTGCGGGTTCCCCGGCATATGCCCCCGCGGGCGCGCCGGTAAAACACCTTTAACCATCTATCGCGGTTAACGGAAACTTAGTTTGCACAGTTGCGGAAGAGTTTCCGCCGCGGCTCCGCCGGCGCTCAGTTCACGTCAACCAGGCTCACCGAATAGCCGCTCGCCTTGAGCGCCGCGACCAGCGCATCGATCTGCTCCTTGTCGCGCGCCTCGCACTCGATGTCGGTGATCAGGCCCTTCGCCGGAAGAGTGGTGAAGATGCGCTGGTGGTAGATCTCGATGATGTTGACCGAATGGGCATCGAACTCGCGCATCACTTTGTAGAGCGCGCCGGGCCGGTCCTGCAGCGTGATCCGCAGCCGCGCGAGGCGACCGGAGCGGGCAAGGTCGCGCAGCAGCACGTTGGCGAGCAGCCGGGTGTCGATATTGCCGCCGCACAGCACCAGCCCCAGCGTTCGGCCGCGGAACCGCTCGCCGTGCGCGTGGACCGCGGCGAGCCCCGCGGCGCCCGCGCCTTCGACCACCGTCTTCTCGATCTGCAGCAGCAGGCTGACCGCCCGCTCGAGCGCCTCTTCCTCGACCAGCAGGATATCGTCGACCCGCTCGGCGATGATCCGCGAGGTGAATTCGCCCGGTTCCTTGACCGCGATCCCCTCGGCCAGCGTATCTCCGCCGCAGGTCATCGGCCGCCCGTGAATCCGCGCGTACATCGACGGGAACAGCGCCGCCTCCACCCCGACCACCTCGATTGCCGGCGAGCGCGACTTGGCGACCGTGGCCATGCCCGAGATCAGCCCGCCCCCGCCGATCGGCGTGACCAGGCAATCGATCGCCGGCGCCTGCTCGAGCATCTCGAGCGCGACCGTGCCCGCCCCGGCCGCGACATGCGGATCGTCGAACGGATGAACGAAGGTGAGGCCCAACTCGGTTTCGAGCTTGCGCGCATGGGCGGAGGCATCGTCGAACGTCTCGCCTTCGAGCACGACTTTGCCGCCGACGCTTTCGGTCTGCATGATCTTCACGCTCGGAGTGGTCCGCGGCATGACGATCGTCACCGGCACCCTGAGCCGGGTGCCGTGATAGCTCAACCCCTGCGAATGGTTGCCCGCCGACGCCGCGATCACCCCGCGGGTGCGCTGCTCGTCGGTCAGCAGGAGCAGCGCGTTGAGCGCGCCGCGTTCCTTATAGGCGGCGGTGAACTGCAGGTTCTCGAACTTGAGCCAGATTTCGCAGCCCGCGATCGCCGACAGCGTCTTCGAATGCAGCGTCGGGGTGCGGACAACCGCGCCTTCGATGCGCTTTGCCGCGGCCTCGATATCGCCGATCGACAGCGGCAGGGGCTCCGCCTCAGCGGCACGCAGGGTCTGGCTCGGGCTCATCGCGGCTGCCGTAGGGTAATTCCCCGCCCGGGGAAACCGGCGCCGCATTCATTTGCTTCACAGCGTTTCTTGCCTAGGCAGAAGACATGAAGATCGCTCGCTTGCTGCCGCTGCTCGCGCTGGCCGTCGCCTCGCCCGCGCTGGCGGACACCCTCGTCGACAATATCCAGGGCATCTCGGTCGACCGCCAGGGCCAGGTCACCCGCTTCACCGGCATCTGGATCGACGACGACGGGCGGGTGAAGCAACTGCTCGAGCGCAAGGACAAGCGCCCGCCGCGCACCGATTTCGCGGTCGACGGCAAGGGGGCGTTCGTGATCCCCGGCCTGGTCGATTCGCATCTCCATGTCATGGGCATCGGCTTCGGTGAGCTCACGCTCGACCTGTCGGCCACCCGCTCGCTGGCGGAGGCGCAGGCGGCGATCCGTGCCTACGCCGCCCAGTATCCGGACCGGAAGTGGATCGTCGGGCGCGGCTGGAACCAGGAGATATGGGGCCTCGGCCGGTTCCCCACCGCCGCCGAGCTCGACGCCGCGGTAGCCGATCGCCCGGTGCTGCTCGAGCGGGTCGACGGGCATGCGGCCTGGGCGAACAGCGCGGCGCTGCGCGCGGCCGGCGTCACCGCGGCCACCGCCGATCCCGCAGGCGGCCGGATCGAGCGTGTGGCGGGCTCGCGCGCGCCGGCCGGGGTGCTGGTCGACAAGGCCGCCGAGCTGGTGCAGCGGGCGGTCCCCGCCCCCCGCCCCGACGATTGGGACCTCGCGCTCGGCAAGGCCCAAGAAATCCTCTTGCGCAGCGGGGTCACCGCGGCGGCCGACATGGGCACCACGATCGAGGCCTGGCAAGCCTATCGCCGGGCGGGCGACGCCGGCTGGCTGCGCCTGCGGATCATGGCCTATGCCGCCGGCCCCGAGGCGATGGAGCTGATCGGCGGCCCCGGGCCGACCCCGTGGCTCTATGCCGACAAGCTGCGGATGGGCGGGGTCAAGCTCTACCTCGACGGCGCGCTCGGCTCGCGCGGGGCCTGGCTCAAGGCATCTTATGCCGATGAGCCGAAGAACACCGGCCTGCCGCTGATGAGCCCCACGCAGCTGCGCAACGTGATGAGCCGCGCGGCGCTCGACAAGTTCCAGGTGGCGGTGCACGCGATCGGCGACGCCGCCAATGCCGAAGCGCTCGGCGCGATCGAAGAACTCGCGCAGACCTACCAGGGCGATCGGCGGTGGCGAATCGAGCACGCGCAGATCGTCGATCCATCCGACATCGCCCGGTTCGGGCGCGCCGGGGCCATCGCCTCGATGCAGCCGGTGCACCAGATCTCCGACCGCACGATGGCCGAAGCGCGGCTCGGCCCGGGCCGGCTCGCGGGCGCCTACGCCTGGCGCAGCATCGCCGCCGGGGGCGCGCCGCTGGCCTTCGGCACCGATGCACCGGTGGAATCGCCCGATCCCTTCGCCGGCCTCGCCGCCGCGATCAGCCGCACCGATGCCGCCGGGCAACCGTTCGGCGGCTGGTTCCCCGGCGAGACGGTGTCGCGCGAGAACGCGCTCGCCGCCTATACCGCGGCGGGCGCCTACGCCGGTTTCGGGGAAACGCGTTTCGGCCAGCTCAAGCCCGGACTGCGCGCCGATTTCGTGGTGGTGGACCGCGATCCGCTTATGGCGTCGCCGGCGGACCTGCGGGCGGCACGGGTGCTGCAGACATGGGTCGGCGGCGAACGGGTGTTCCTCGCCGGCGAGACGGAGAAAGCGAGCAGCCGCGGGCGTTAAGCCCCGGTCAACCCTCGCTGTGCCAGTCGGCGCTCCGCCTGGGAGGAGAAGACCCCTCGCAGACGGTCGGCGAATCGGCCGGGAACAGACTGGGGTTCAAGAGGTTGGGCGAAGTTGCGCCATCCGCGGGCAACCGTTGCCGAAAGGCAGCACTCGAGCGGGGATCGCGCAAGCGCCTGTTATTTTCATACAATCCGGAAAATTTCCGGGTTGAATCAGCAGCGGGGTTCGCCTAGGTCGGCCCCCGAAGAATTAGACAAGGTTTCGAGGAGATATCGTATGAAATTCCGCACTCTCGCCGCTGCCGCCGCAGCGCTGTCGTTCGCGGCAGCTCCGGTCGTCGCTCAGGCCGCTCCGCAGCGCACCGCCGCCCCGGTGGAAGAGGGCAGCGATCTGCGTGGCTCGGGCTGGGTGCTGGGCATTCTCGCCCTGGCCGCCTTCATCGCCGCGATCATCATCGCGACCAAGGACGAGGACGACGCTGTCAGCCCGTAAGGGGGACGACAGTCCACAACGAAAAACGGGGCTTCGGCCCCGTTTTTTTTGCGCGGAGCTCGCGGCGCGCGGCGCGAATCGGTTGATCCGCCGGTGCCCACCCGGCACGGCGCGGCATGGATCTGTTCCACGGCCGTTTCGACCCCGACGTGCTGGCGCGCTGGGTGCTGACGCGCGCTCACCCCGGCTGGCTCGGCCTGCGCTACCGCGCGCATGGCGTTGACTGGTGCGAGCTCGAGCTGCCCTGGCGCGCCGACCTCGTGGGCGAAGCACGGCGGCCGGTGCTCGCTTCCGGCCCCATCGTCAGCCTGATGGACATGGCCGCCGGGATGGCGATCTGGGTCCAGGGCGGCGAGTTCCGCCCGGTCGCCACGCTGGACCTCAGGGTCGATTACATCCGCCCCGCGCGGGAACGCGCGGCGGTGATCGGCCGGGTCCAGTGCTACCGCCGCACGCGATCGGCGGCGTTCGTGCGCGGAAGCGCGCACGATGGCGACCGGCAAGACATCGTCGCCGAAGTGAGCGGGGTGTTCATGGCGCTCGATCCGCAGCGCATGGTTCCGGCATGAACGAGCACCTGACGGCTTACGCGCGTTCGCTCGGCATCCGTGCGGAACCCGCCGTTCCCGGCGAGGCACCGACGCTCGCCCTCGAGTTCAAGCACGAGCTGGAAGGACGCCCGGGCGCCTGGCACGGCGGAGCGATCGCCGGCCTGCTCGAGACCGCGGGATACGCCGCCTTGCAAGCGGCGCTCCGTGCCGACGAGCGCGACCCGCTGCTGAAGCCGATCAACGTCACGGTCCAGTATCTTTCGACGGGCCGCCCGCGGCCGGCCTATGCGCGCGGACGGATCGTCCGGCTCGGCCGGCGCAACGCCAACCTCTCGGTGGAAGCGTGGCAGGACGATCCGGCCCGCCCGATCGCGAGCGCGGTGATGAACGTGCTGATGGTGGAGGAAAGCCCCGGCTGAGCTAACGGGGTGGATTGTCCGGCGGCGGCGGCGGGGGCCCTGGCTCGACCCGCACTCCGTCGCGTCCGACCCGCATGTCGACCGGCACCCCGCCGATGTCGGTGCTGACGGTCACGCCCTCGCCGCCGATCCGCACGCGCGAGCCGCGGTCGTCGGGCGGCATCTCGGCGGTCGGCACGGCGTCGGGGCCCGGCACGTCCATCGGTTCGACCGGGGTGCCCGGGTCCGGGCGCACGTCCGGCGCGGGCGCCGGGCGGCGGAACCCCTTGCCGAGCGCCTGGGCCATGAAGTCGCGCCAGATCCGCGCCGGCACGCTGCCGCCGGTCACCCCGTTGAGCGGCGTGTTGTCGTCGTTGCCGCCCCACACCCCGACCACCAGATCGCCCGCGTAGCCGACGAACAGCGCGTCGCGGTAATCCTGGCTGGTTCCGGTCTTGCCGTAGTTCGCCACCGGCAGCGAAGCCGCGCGCCCCGTGCCGCGGTTGATCACCGCGCGCAGCATGCGCTCCAGATCGGCATGAACCCGCCCCGACAGCCGCTCGCGGTTGGACCAGTCCCAGGCCTGCGCCAGCCACCCCCTGCCCGGCCGGGCGAACGCCCGGGGGACCACCGGGAAATCGTTCGCCGCGACCCCGGCGTAGGCCGCGGTGAGTTCGAGCAGCGTCATCGTCGAGGTGCCCAGCGCCAGGCTGGGATCGCCTTCCGCCAGCGGCGAGCGGACGCCGAGATCGCGCGCCGCGGCGATCACTCGTTCGCTGCCCACGGTCTGCAGCAGCCGCACCGCGGCGACGTTGCTCGAACGGGCGAACGCTTCTTCCAGCGTGATGCTGTCGGAGTAATTACCGCCGGCGTTCTTTGGGCGGTAGCCGCCGCTTTCGATCGGCCGGTTGTCGATCCGGTCTTCCGGGGTCATGCCCGATTGCAGCGCGGCCAGCCAGACGAACAGCTTGAAGGTCGATCCCGGCTGACGCCGCGCCTGAGTGGCGCGGTTGAACGGAGACTGCCGGTAATCCCTGCCGCCGATCATCGCGACCACCTCGCCATTCGGGCGCATGGCCACCAGTGCGACCTGCGCCCTTCCCGGCGTCCGCGCGGTCACCCGCCGGGCGATCGCCTGCAGCCGCGAATCGAGCGTGGTGGTGAGCGTCTGGCCGCCGTAGCCGGCTTCGGCCAGCTTGCGCCCCTGCGGCAGCGCCCAGTCGGCGAAGTAGGTGCCCGTCGGCAAGCTCGGCGAGGGGCGCACGTCGAGCGCGGGCGCGCGCATCGCCGCGGCTTCCGCCGCGGTCAGGTACCCCGCGTCGACCATCGCCCGCTTCACCAGCCCCATCCGTTTGACCGCGCGGTCGTAGTGCTTGGTCGGGGCGAAGCGCGAGGGTGCCTGCACCAGCCCGGCGAGCATGGCCGCCTGCTCGGGCTTCAGCCGCTCGGGCTGGCGGTAGAAGTAGTGCAGGCTGGCCGCGCGCAGCCCGTAGTGGTTGTCGCCGAAATAGGCGTTCGACAGGTAGCGCTCGAGAATCTCGTCCTTCGTCAGCCACGCCTCGAGCCAGAACGCGATCAACGCCTCGCGCGCCTTGCGGGTGATCGTCTGCTCGGGAGTCAGGAAAGTGAACTTGGCGAGCTGCTGGGTGATCGTCGAGCCGCCGCCGACCCCGCTCACCGCGGCCCGAGCGATACCACGCGGATCAATCCCCCAGTGCGAATAGAACCGCCGATCCTCGATCGCGAGGAAGGCTTCGACCACGTGCGGGGGCAGCTTGTCGATATCGACCGGCTTGTCGATGACCGCCCCGTTGCGGGCGATCGGGGTGCCGTCGGCGGCGAGCAGCGTAAGCTGCGGCGGCGCGATCGGCTCGAGTGATTTGGAGAGCGGCGCGGTGATCGCCAGCCAGGCGACCAGCAGGAACAGCAGGCCGAGCAGCGCGGCGACACCGCGCACGATCCACCACCGCTTCCGGCGGCCGAGCCAGCCGCGGTGCGGCGGCGCCTCGGCCTCGGCCAGCCGGCGGTCCCACTCGTCGAACCGGCCGGAAAAATCGTCCGCGGCGCTGGTCTCGCGGCCAGGAGCGCCGTGCAGCGGGTAATAGGAGCCGGGTGCCGTAGCGCCCGGCGGGGGCTTGGCGCGGAACCAGGGAAGCGACATCGGCAGTGTGTTACCAGCTCAACACAGCCGTGCCTAGCGGCCGCGTACGAAGTTCAACCCTTGCCCACCACGCTTTCCGGCAGGTCGACCCCGAACACGCGCTGGTAGTATTCCGCCACCAGCACCCGCTCGGCTTCGTCGCACTTGTTGAGGAATGTCAGGCGGAAGGCGAAGCCGACATCGCCGAAGATCGCCGCGTTCTGCGCCCAGGTGATCACCGTGCGCGGGCTCATCACGGTCGAGATGTCGCCGCCGATGAAGCCCTGGCGGGTCATGTCGGCGACCTTGACCATGTCGGCGATGACCTTGCGATCGGTCTCCGGGCTCTTCGCGTGCACGATCTCCTGCTCGGTCTTCGCCGGCAGGTAGTTGAGCGCGACGACCATGTTCCAGCGATCCATCTGGCCCTGGTTGATCGCCTGGGTGCCGTGATAGAGCCCGCTGGTGTCCCCCAGGCCGACGGTGTTGGCGGTCGCGAACAGGCGAAAGTAGGGATCGGGCCGGATCACGCGATTCTGGTCGAGCAGGGTCAGCTTGCCCTGCTGCTCCAGCACGCGCTGGATCACGAACATCACGTCGGGGCGGCCGGCGTCGTATTCGTCGAACACCAGCGCCACCGGGTGCTGCAGCGCCCACGGCAGCAGACCTTCGCGGAACTCGGATGTAAAAAAGCGCCTAATCGTTTAGATACGAGATTCAGCGGATATTCGAAGCAAGAAAAATTAAAC
>JBGSBH010000002.1:0-28956 GCA_041730635.1 Cypionkella sp. | reverse complement strand
CGCCAAGCTCAAGATCGAAGCGCACTGGCTCGAGCGCGGGGTCACCGCGCGTCGCAAGCGCAACCAGGGCCGGCTCGAGAAGCTGTGGCAGATGCGCAGCGCACGCGCCGCTATGCTCGGTCCGCAGGGCACCGCGAAGCTTCAGCTCAAGGTCGAGGAAGACTTCAAGTCCAAGTCGGTGATCGTCGCCGAGGATGTGTCGAAGTCTTTCGGCGACCGCCGGATCATCCGCAACTTGAACCTGCGCATCCAGCGCGGCGACCGGATCGGCGTGGTGGGCGCGAACGGCACGGGCAAGACCACGCTCCTCAAGCTGCTCACCGGCGAGCTGGCGCCCGACAGCGGCACGGTGACGGTCGCCAAAACGCTGACGGGCGTGATGATCGACCAGCAGCGCAGCCTGATGTCGCCCGACAAGACCGTGCGCCAGATCCTCGCCGAAGGCGGCGACTGGATCGATGTGGGGGGCGCACGCAAGCACGTGCAGGGCTACCTCAAGGAGTTTCTCTTCGATCCCGCGATCGTCGATGCCAAAGTCGGCACCCTTTCGGGCGGCGTGCGCAGCCGGCTGCTGCTCGCGCGCGAGTTCGCCCGCAAGTCGAACCTGCTGGTGCTCGACGAGCCGACCAACGACCTCGACCTCGAGACGCTCGACCTGCTGCAGGAAGTGATCGCCGATTACGACGGCACCGTGCTGATCGTCAGCCACGACCGCGACTTCCTCGACCGCACGGTGACGATGACGCTGGGGCTCGACGGCAGCGGCAAGGTCGACGTGGTCGCCGGCGGCTACGAGGACTGGGCGGCGAAGCGGAGAGGCCCCCTCCCCCTCGCGGGAGGGGCTAGGGGGGGGCTTGTCGGGCCGGCCCCTTTAGACACGCCCTCCCCCGGCCCCTCCCGCGAGCGGGAGGGGAGAGTGAAATTGTCCTACAAGGACCAGCGCGACTACGACCTGTTGCCCGCGCGGATCGAGGAACTCGATGCGGCGATCGCCGAAGCGGAGGCCGCGCTGGCCGATCCGGACCTCTATGCGCGCGATCCGAACCGGTTTGAGGCGGTGATGAAGGAACTCGCCGCCACCCGCGCCGCAAAGGACGCCGCCGAGGAACGCTGGCTCACGCTCGCCGAGATGGTCGAAGGCTGAGCGGCAAGCCCAGTCGGCAACCGCGGTCAGGGGATGCGATAGAACTCGGCCACCCGGTCGAGCGCGATCCGCAGCACCAGCTTGCCGCTGCGCGCGGGCCAGGCGAGCGCGCGTTCCGCATTGGGCAACGTCTCGCCGGCGCAGACCACGCGCCACAGCACGTCTTCCAGCCCGCGCCCGGCGGCGGCGATGGCGCCGTCGAAGCGCGCCTTGGCCGCGATCTGCCGCTCGCCCGGCGCCCGCCGGTCGCCGGTGGTCGGCGCGCGGACCGGGTCCCAGCGCATCGTCACGCTCGGGGCGAGCTGCGCGCGTTCGTAATCGCTGCGCAGTTTCTCGCCCGCGGCGAACAGCCGGTCGCAGAGGTGCCCGCGCGCGTGGAGCCAGGCGAGCGGCGATTCGCCGAGGTTGAGGGTGACGGTCCGCGGCCGCCCCCGCGCGGTGCCGGTGCGGCGCGGTCCTTCGCTGGTGAGCTCGCGTTCGACGAGATGGCGCATGCAGGTCTCCGATGATAGGCGAATCACCGCTTGCCAAAAACACCTGCCTGTAGGAAAGTGAAAAACCGATCTGGTTAGGGACCGAGCATGATCAATCGCATCCGCGACATCCGCCGCGAAAAGGGCCTGACGCTCGCCGAGCTTGCCGCGGCGTGCCGTCCGCCGACCACCGCGCAGACCATCGGCCGGCTCGAGACCGGCATGCGCAACTTGTCACTCAAATGGATGGATCGCATCGCCGCCGCGCTGGGGGTCGATCCGGAAACGCTGGTCCGCTCCGAAGCCAGCGCGCGCGCGCAAGTGGTCGCGTTGCTCGGCGATCGCGGCGCCGAGGGCCTGCCCGCCCCGCGCGAGGCGCTGCTGCCGACCGAGCTCGGCGGCGACGAGATCCGCGTGGTGCTGGCGATCGAGACCACCGCCGGCGAATACCGCGCGGGCGACCAGCTATGGCTGCGGCAGATCGCGCGCGAGCAGGCGGCGCGCGCGATCAACCGCGACGTGCTGGTGCCGCGCCGGGGCGGCCGCTTCGCCTTCGGCCGGCTGATCGACCGCCAGGGCGCACGGGTCGCCGTGCTGCCGGTCGGCGCCGGGCAGAAGCAGCAGGTGGTCGACGATCCGGCGTGGATCGCGGTCGCCGAGATGCTGGTGCGAAAGCTCTAGCGGTGCACCGGGTCCTGTCGCTGGCGACGC
This sequence comes from Cypionkella sp., assembly GCA_041730635.1. Lineage (GTDB taxonomy): Bacteria > Pseudomonadota > Alphaproteobacteria > Sphingomonadales > Sphingomonadaceae > Tsuneonella. The sequence goes on along the minus strand of JBGSBH010000002.1, from coordinate 26,628 downwards.
TCTACCCTAACCCCGCGCAGCCGCGCTTGGGCACCTTCGTCGCCCGCAGTCTCGAGGCGCTGGCGGCGCGCGGCGACTGGCGCGTGACGGTGATCAACCCGATTGCCCTGCCCCCGCTGGCGCTCGGCCGCTACCGCGCGGCGCGGGACGCGGCGGTGAGCGGGCGCGAGCGCGGGGTCGAGGTGCACCGCCCCACCTTCCGCACGATCCCGCGGCTGGGCGCGCGCTACAACCCGCGGCTGATCGCCCGCGCGGTGCTGCCGCTCGCGCGCCGGCTGCATGCCGAAGAGCCGTTCGACCTCGTCGACGCGCAGTTCTTCTATCCCGACGGTCCCGCCGCCGCGCGGATCGCCGCCGCACTCGGCCTGCCGCTGTCGATCAAGGCGCGCGGGGCGGACATTCATTACTGGGGCGTGCGCGCGGACACCCGGCCGCAGATCCTCGATGCGGGCGCGCAAGCCGCCGGGCTGCTCGCGGTGTGCGGCGCGCTGGCGAAGGACATGGCGGCGATCGGGCTGCCGGCCGACAAAATCGCGCTGCACTACACGGGGCTCGACCGCGACCGCTTTCGCCCGCTGCAGCACGCGCAGCTGCGGCGGCGGCTCGGGCGCGAGCTCGGCATCGCCCTGCCCCAGCGGGCGCCGCTGCTGGCAAGCGTCGGCGCGCTGATCCCGCGCAAGGGGCAGGCGCTGGTGATCGAGGCGCTGGGGGAGCTGCCGGACGAAACCGTGCTGCTGCTCGTCGGCAAGGGGGAGGACGAGGCCAGGCTGCGCGCACTGGCCGCCGCGCGCGAGGCGGCGGGCCGCGTTCATTTCCTCGGCTCGCTCGACCACGACCTGCTGCCCCTGGTGCTCTCCGCGGCCGACGCGATGGTGCTGCCGTCGGCCAGCGAGGGCCTCGCCAACGCCTGGGTCGAGGCGCTCGCCTGCGGCACCCCTTTGGTGATCACCGACGCCGGCGGCGCGCGTGAGGTGGTGACCGCTCCCGAAGCCGGGCGGATAGTCGCCCGCGATCCGGCCGCGATTGCCGCCGGGGTGCGCGAGCTGCTCGAAGACCCGCCCGCGCGCGAAGCGGTGGCGGCCATGGCCGACCGCTTCAGCTGGCAGGCCAATGCGGCGGCGCTGGCGGGATATTACAGTGCTTTACTGTAGCGAGGCTCGTCCTACGTAGGGGCGCGGGAGAGCCGCAATGCTGGAGTTCCTCACTACAATTCTGCTCGGCAAAAGAGACGATCCACTTCCGGACCGCCGAGCGAAGGTTTTGTATCTTTTTCTGTTCGCAGGTCTCGTAGCCGCGCTTTTGGCCGTAACGCTCCTTTGAAACGCAGTCTCCACGTCAGACGGCCGATTAAGCTTCCCCGCGCGCGAGGCGTTCGGCCTTGTCCGGGCCCTCGCTCGGCACGAAGCTGTCCGAAGTCACCCCGAGCCAGATCAGCAGCGGGGTCGCCATATAGATCGAGCTGTAGGTGCCGACGAAAATCCCCAGCGTGATCGCCGCGGTGAAGCCGAAGATCACGTCGGGCCCGAGGATCAGCAGCGCGACGAGGGTGATCAGCAGGCTGAGCGAGGTCACCACCGTGCGGCTGAGCGTCTCGTTGACCGACAGGTCGAGCAGCTCGGCGATCGGCATCCGGCGGTACTTCTTGAGGTTCTCGCGCACCCGGTCGTAGACCACGATGTTGTCGTTGAGCGAATAGCCGATCAGCGTCAGCAGCGCGGCGACGATGTTGAGGTCGAACTCCATCTGGGTGAGGCTGAACATGCCCAGTGTCAGCGTCACGTCGTGGACCAGCGCGAACAGCGCGCCGACCCCGAACTGCCATTCGAAACGCACCCAGATATAGATCGAGATGCCGATCGCCGCGAGGATCAGCGCCAGCATCCCGTCGCGGAACAGCTCGTCGGAGACTTTGCCCGAGACCGAGTCGACCCCGTCGATCCGGACCTGGGGGTAGGCCTGCCGCACGGTGCTGACTATGTCGGTGGTCATCTTCGCCGCGAACGCGGTGCGATCGGCCGAATCGTCGGGCAGGCGCATGCGCACCGAGATCTCGTTGGGCTTGCCGAACTGCTGGATGATCGGCTCGCCGTAACCCAGCCGGTCGATCCGCGCGCGCAAGTCGGCCAGCGGCGCGGCCTGCTGCTCGACGAAGGTCATGCGGATCATTTGCCCGCCGACGAAGTCCACCCCGAGATTCAGCCCCTTGGTGAACAGCAGCCCGATCGAGGCGGCCATCAGCAGCAGGCTGACCGCGTAGAACGGCACCCGCCAGCGCAGGAAGCGGATGTTGGTGTTGTCGGGGATCAGCTTCAAAAGTCTCATTCGTCGATCCTCGATTCAACCTTCCGTTCGTCCTGAGGAGCCGCGCAGCGGCGTCTCGGAGGACCGCCGCACAGCGGTTCGAGACGGGCCTTCGCCAAGGCTCGGTCCCTCCTCACCGCGAACGGACTCTCCAGCATCCATCATAGCACTATGTCGGTGGGGCGCGCGCGGCGCAGCCAGCCGGCGACCCACATCCGCGTCAGCGTCACCGCGGTGAACACCGACGTGACGATGCCGATGATCAGCACCACCGCGAAGCCGCGGATCGGCCCGCTGCCGAAGATGAACATGATCACCGCGGCGATGGTGTTGGTGATGTTGGCGTCGAAGATCGCGCGGCTCGCTTCCTTGTAGCCCATCTCGACCGCCTGCACGACCTTGCGCCCGCGCGCGCGTTCCTCGCGGATGCGCTCGTTGATCAGCACGTTGGCGTCGACCGCGGCGCCGACGGTGAGCACCAGCCCGGCGATCCCCGGCAGCGTCAGCGCGGCGGCCCCGCCGAGCCAGGCCATCACGCCGAGGATCATCAGCACGTTGATGATCAGCGCCGCACAGGTGTAGACCCCGAAGCGGCCGTAGGTCGCGATCATGAACGCCATCAGCAGCACCAACCCGACGGCGAGCGCAATGGCGCCTTTCTTGATCGAGTCCGCCCCGAGGTCGGGGCCGACGGTGCGCTCCTCGATGACCGTCAGGTCCACCGGCAGCGCGCCCGAGCGCAGCGCGATCGCGAGCTGATTGGCGGTATCGCCCGAGAACCCGCCCGAAATCTGCGCGGTACCGCCGCGGATCGGCTCGTTGATGTTGGGCGCGGACAGCACCTTCTCGTCGAGGATGATCGCGAACGGCTTGCCGACGTTCTGGGTGGTCAACTGGGCGAACTTGGCCGCGCCCTGCTGATCGAACTGAATCGTGACCACCGGCTCGTTGGTCTGCGGATCGAAGCTCTGCTGCGCGTTGACCAGGTTGTCGCCCTTGATCCCGCCGAGCCGGCGGACCGCCAGCGGCTGGCCAGGGGTCGCCGAGCTTTCGATGAAGGGGAAGATCTGGCTGCCCGCCGGGGCGATCCCTTGCGCGACGTCGCTCGGCAGCGCGTTCTCGTCAACCAGCTTGAACTCGAGCTTGGCGGTCTGCCCGAGCAGATCCTTCAACGCTTGCGGATCCTGCAGCCCGGGCACCTGGACGACGATGCGCGTGTCGCCCTGGCGGATGATCGTCGGCTCGCGCGTGCCGAGCGCGTCGATGCGTTTCCTCACCACTTCGGTCGCGCTCTGCATCGCGTTGTCGACCGCGGTGTCCAATCCCTGCTGGGTGGGTGTGAGCACCAGCCGGTTGCCGTCGTTGACCGCCAGGTCCCACTCGCGCACAGTGCCCGCGCCGTTGATGCTGGGAAGCAGCAGCTCGCGCGCGCGGTCGAGCTGGCTCGCGTCCTCGAGCATGAAGCTCAGCCGCCCGTTCGAGGTCGAGACTTCGCCGATGCGAATGCGCGGGGACGCCTGGCGCATCGTCGTGCGCACCGTCTCTTCCATGTTCTCGAGCCGCTGGGCGGCGATCTGCCCGCTCTCGGCCTCGAGCAGGATGTGGCTCCCGCCGGCGAGGTCGAGCCCGAGGTTGACCATCGGCTGGGGGAGGGCCGCCGGCCACGGCAGGTTGGCGAGCGCCAGCAGCGAAGGCAGCGCGGCGAGCGCGGCGGCGGCGGTGACCAGCCACAGCCACGCTTTCTTCCACGTGGGAAAATCGAGCATCGGTGCGCGCTGCCCGTCAGTCGTTGGCGGCGGCGGTGCCGCCCGGCGGGATGACGTCGCCGATGGTGTGCTTGACCGCCTTGACCTTGACCCCCTGGCCGAGCTCGAGATCGACATAGTGCTCGTCGACCTTCAGCACCTTGCCGACGAGCCCGCCGGCGGTGACCACCTGGTCGCCCTTCTTGAGCCCGGCGACCTTCTCGCGGTGGGCCTTCGCCTGGCGCATCTGCGGGCGGATCAGCAGGAACCAGAAGATCGCGATCATGCCGACGATCGGCAGCCAGGTGATCCATACCGGAGGCGCTTCCGCTGGCGCGGCGGCAGCGGCGAGAATGTCGAGCATCGTCGGTTCGGTCCGTTCGAACGAATGGGAAGCGGCGGGCGAGATGGGCATCACCCCGCCGGCCGCAATGGCCGCGCGCCTAGCAGCATCGCCGGGCGAGGGCAAATGCGCCCCGCCCATTGCCGATCGGCCACTCCCCGAGCGCCCTGCTTGCCATGCCGCCGAGCCGCACCTATAGGCGCGCCTCCACTGGTCTCGGGACGTAGCGCAGCCTGGTAGCGCATCACACTGGGGGTGTGGGGGTCGGAGGTTCGAATCCTCTCGTCCCGACCAGTGGGTTTCCGTTCAGATCACGAAGTCGAGGATGCCCGGCGCGGTGCCGCGGTTGGACACCATCTTGTGGTGGAGCACGGTGATCTGCTCGCTGCCGGTGCGCACGAACAGGAACGGCAGGAAGGCGTGCAGCACGCAGGCCATGCCGCCCAGGATCATCCGCACGCCGAAGCCGCCCGCGTGGCGCAAGTGCTGCCAGTAAGTCTCCCCGACCGATGCGGGGTGGTCGCGGAAAAGACGCGCGATCGACATTCGGTGCCTCCGTGTGCCGGGCGTCTCTATCACCGCCAGGCCCAAAGGTCACGCGGGTCTGGCGGGCGGGCGCACGCTGGCGCGTTCGACCAGCCGCACCGGCACGCGCGCCGCCGCCGCCGGGGCGGGGTCGCGGTCGCACACGCGCGCAACCAGCGCCCGGCCGGCCTCGGCGAAGTCGGGCTCGACCGTGGTGAGCGACGGATGCGAATGAGCGCCGGCGGGGAGCCCGTCGAAGCCGATCACCCCGAACGTCTCGGGCACCGCGGCCCCCGTCCGGCCGAGGGCCTCGAGCACGCCGAGCGCGATCGCGTCGTTCGCGGCGAAGACCGCGTCGGGCGGCGTGGCACCCGCCAACAAGGCGATCGCCGCCGCGCGCCCGCCGGCCACCCGGTCGTCGCCCGCCACATCGACCGGAGCGCGAGGCGCAAGGCCGGCCCGCTCGAGCGTCTCGCGGTAGCCGGCGTACCGCTCGGCGAATTGCGGGTGCGCCTCGTCGACGGTGCCGACGAAGGCGATCTCGCGGTGGCCCGCGGCGATCAGGCGCTCGACCCCCATCGCCGCGCCCGCGTGGTTCGCCGCGCGGACCCAGCGGCCGTCGTCGAACGGGGCGCCCCACAAGGCCACCGGCCCGGCGGGGGCGGCCTCGCGCAAGTCGGCCCAGGCGGCGCGGTTGACGCTGGTGCCCATCACGATCAGCCCGTCCGCCTGCCCTTGCGCGGCGTAGTTCCAGGCGAACTCGCCCGGTTCGCTCTGGAACGACACCAGCGACTGATAGCCACGCTCGGCCGCGGCGGCGCAGGTGCTGCCGAGCAGCGCGTAATGGAAACCGCTGACCCGCGTGGGATCGAGCCCCGCGCGCCCGATCACCACGATCGCCAGCGTGCCGGTGCGCCCGCTGCGCAGCCGCGCGGCCCGCGCATCGACATGATAGCCCAGCGCCGCGGCCGCGGCCGCCACCCGGGTGCGGGTCTCCTCGGTGATCGCGGGCGAGCCGGCCAGCGCCCGGCTGACGGTGGACTGGCTGACCCCGGCCGCTTCGGCCACGTCGAACGAAGTGACCCGCGCGCGGCCCATCAGTCGTACGTGACGCCGCGCAGACCCTGGCCGCCTTCGGCGATGAACTGGGCGATGCGCTCCTCGAGCACCGGCAGCGGTACCGAGCCCAGCGCGAGCACGACATCGTGGAACTTGCGGATATCGAACCGCTCGCCGAGCTCGCTCTCGGCCTGGCGCCGCAGCCGCAGGATCGCGAGCTCGCCGAGCTTGTAGGCGGTCGCCTGGCCGGGCCAGGAGATATAGCGATCGACTTCGGTCTCGACTTCGTGGCGCGACAGCGCGGTGCGGTCGGCGAGATAGGCGATCGCCCTGTCGCGGCTCCAGCCGTAGTGGTGGATGCCCGGATCGACCACCAGCCGCACCGCCCGCCACATCTCGTAGGACAGACGGCCAAACCGCTCGTAGGGGGTGCGGTAGATGCCCATCTCCTGCCCGAGATATTCGCTGTAGAGCCCCCAGCCCTCGCCCATCCCCGAGAAGTAGAGGTTGCGCCGGAAGCGCGGGGTTTCCCCGCCGACCTCGCGCTGGAAAGCCATCTGGAAGCTGTGGCCCGGCGCGCACTCGTGCAGCGTCAAGGCCGGGATGTTGTAGAGCGGGCGCGAGGGCAGATCGTGGGTGTTCATCTGGCACGCCTCGAGCCCGCCGCGCCCGGCGGTGTAAAACGGCGCGATCGCCGCCGCGACGGGCCTGATCTCGAACCGGCGCCGCGGCAGGAAGCCGAAGTAGTCGGCGAGCTTGCCGTCGACCCGCTTGGCGACATAGGCGGAGACGCCCATCAGCTCGTCGGGGGTGCGGGCGACGAACTGCGGATCGCTGCGCAGCTTCTCATTGAACTGTGCGATCGTGCCGGCAAAGCCGACCTCGACCATGATCGCGCGCATCGCCGCCTCTATCCGGCCGACTTCGGCGAGCCCGGTGCGGTGGATTTCCTCGGGCGTCAGGTCGAGCGTCGTGTACTGGCGCAGCTGCTGGGCGTAGTATGCCCGGCCTTCGGGCATCGCCTCGGCGGCGAGGGTCTTGCGGGTGGCGGGCAGGTACTCGTCGCGCAGGAAGGTCAGCAGCCCCGCGTAGGCCGGCACCACGCTGTCGGCGATGGCCGCCCGGCCCTCCGCGGCGAGGCGCGCGCGGTCGGCGTCAGGAAACCCCGCCGGCATCTCGGCGAACGCGCGCCAGAACGGGCTCTTCTCGGGCGCGTCGACCACGTTCGCCGCGACCGAGGCGTCGCGCCCGGCCAGCGTTACCGCCGGCACGCTGAAGCCGCGCGCGAGGCCCGCGCGGGCGTTGGCGATGTTCTCCGCAAAGGCGCGCGGCAGCGCCTTCATCCGCGCGATATAGGCATCGTATTCGGCAACGGTGCCGAGCGCGGCGGGCTCGTCCCAATAGCTCCAGAAGTTGCTGTCGCTATCGAACGGCATCTCCCATTCGGCGAACCGCGCATCGCCGATCGTCTCCTCCAGCGCGGCGCGCAGCACCGCGGCGTTGACCCGCTCGGCCGGCGACAGCGACGCCGGGTCGATCGCGCCGAGCTGGGCCAGCACTTCGGCCGCCTTGGCGGCGCGCGCGCGGTGCGCTTCGGGGGTGGCCGAGGGCACGCTCGCGCCGGGCTCGACCGAACCGTCGGCTTTCTCGATCCAGCCGCGGTCGCGCACCTGCCAGGCCCAGTACTCGCGGTAAAGCGCCTGGAGGGCAGCATCCGCTCCGCCGGGCGTAACCGGCTGGGCGACGGCGGGAGCGGCCGCGGCGAGCAGTGCGGCAAGGCAGGCGAGGCGTAACGGTCTCAAGCAGCGGTCTCCCATGGCAGCCGGGTTGTGAAAAGCGCCGCGAGGAGAGTCAAACGCTATCCTGACAACACCGATTTGGAAAAGAACTTTCCTACATGAACCTATTTGGTTATAAGGGAGCATATCCAAGGAGCTTGCCGCCATGCCGATTCTCGAAACCATTGCCGGTCCCCTCGCTTCGATCATCGACAAAGTCGTGCCCGACAAGGCGGCCCGCGCACGGGCCAGGCGCGAGTTGCTGCTGCTCGAAGGCACGCACGAGCTGCAACAGATCGAAGCGCGGCTGTCGGCGATCCTCGGCGAGGCGCGCTCGGCGGATCCGTGGACCCGCCGCGCGCGGCCGAGCTTCCTCTACGTGATGTACGCGATGATCCTGTGGGCGCTCCCGATCGGCGTGCTGTCGCTGTTCCAGCCCGACGCGGCGACCCGCATCGCCGGGGGGATGACCGCCTACCTGCGCGGCCTTCCCGACGAACTCTACGCGCTCTTCGGCACCGGCTACCTCGGCTACACCGCCGCGCGCCAGTGGGGCAAGATCAAGGGCGTCGAAGGGTGACCGGCCTTACCGCCATTGAATACTGTCAACACCGTCAACAGGGTGTGAATTTCGCCCCCCCGGTGCCCGGCACCCCGCCCGCTTGCCAGGCCCGCCTGCCGCTCTAGAACCCGGCCGATGTCGAACCTCGTCTACGTCCTCAACGGGCCCAACCTCAATCTTCTCGGCACGCGCGAGCCGGAAATCTACGGCTCGGCCACGCTCGACGAGATCGCCGGCATGCTCGAGGATCGCGCGCGCGAGCTGGGGCTGGAAGTCGAAGTGCGTCAGTCGAACCACGAGGGGCACCTGGTCGACTGGCTGCACGAGGCGCGCGCCGAAGGGGCGAAGGCGGTGCTGCTCAACGCCGGCGCCTATACCCACACCTCGATCGCGCTGCTCGATGCGATCCGCGCGTGCCAGGTGCCGGTGATCGAGGTGCACTTGTCCGACCCGCTCGCACGCGAGCCGTTCCGTCACTTGTCCTATGTCGGCATGGCGGCGGTCGACGCGGTCTCGGGCCTCGGCCCGCGGAGCTACCTCGTCGCGCTCGAGAAAGCCGCCGCGCTCTAGCGGCTTGCCCTTGGCGGGCGAGCCGCGCATAGGCGGCGCATTCAAGCGATACGAGGCGGATAATGGCCGAAAAGACGAAGGCCGAGGAAACGGGCGCTGCCGGGCGTGGCTCGGGCATGAACGTCGATACCGCGCTGGTCCGCGAGCTGGCCGAGCTGCTCGCCGAGACCGGCCTCACCGAAATCGAGGTCGAGGATGGGACACGCAAAGTGCGCGTCTCGCGCGGCGGCGGGGTCGCACTGGCGGCGCCGGCCTATGCCCCCGCGCCCCCGGCTGCGCCGGCATCCGCCGCGGCTCCGTCGGCAGCCGCGCCCGCCGCGCCCGAACCCGCCGCCGACGTCGCCGGCGCGTTGAAATCGCCGATGGTGGGCACCGCCTATCTCACCCCGGAGCCCGGCGCGCAGCCGTTCGTCCGGGTCGGCGACAGCGTGAGCCAGGGCCAGACGCTGCTCATCATCGAGGCGATGAAGGTGATGAACCCGATCGCCGCCGACAAGGCCGGCACGGTGAAGGCGATCCTGGTCGAGCACGCGCAGCCGGTCGAATACGACCAGCCACTGGTCGTGATCGGCTGACCGCCGCGATGCCGATAAGCCGCATTCTGATCGCCAACCGCGGCGAAATCGCACTGCGCATCCACCGCGCCGCGCACGAGATGGGTATCGAGACGGTCGCCGTGCATTCGACCGCGGACGCCGATGCGATGCACGTCCGCCTCGCCGATCACGCGGTGTGCATCGGCCCCCCCGCCGCTACCGACAGCTACCTCAATGTCGCGGCGATCATCTCGGCGGCCGAGATCGCCCACGCCGACGCGATCCATCCGGGCTACGGGTTCCTCAGCGAGAACGCCAAGTTCGCCGAGATCGTGGAGGCGCACGGGATCACCTGGATCGGCCCCAAGCCCGAGCACATCGTGACGATGGGCGACAAGGTCGAGGCCAAGCGCCCCGCGGGCGCGCTCGGGCTGCCGCTGGTGCCGGGGAGCGACGGCGCGGTGAGCGATGTCGGCGAGGCGCGCCGCATCGCGGCCGAGATCGGCTATCCGGTGATCATCAAGGCGGCGAGCGGCGGCGGCGGCCGCGGCATGAAGGTGTGCGACAGCGAAGACAGGCTCGAGAGCCTGATGGCGCAGGCCGGCAGCGAGGCGAAGGCCGCGTTCGGCGATGCGACGGTCTATATCGAGAAATACCTCGGCAACCCGCGCCACATCGAGTTCCAGGTGTGCGGCGACGGCAAGGGCAACGCCATCCACCTGGGCGAGCGCGATTGTTCGCTCCAGCGGCGGCACCAGAAGGTGCTCGAGGAGGCGCCCTCCCCCGTGCTCTCCGCCGAGGAGCGCGACCGGATGGGCGCGATCTGCGCGAAGGCGATGGCCGACATGGGCTATCGCGGGGCGGGCACGATCGAGTTCCTGTGGGAAGACGGCGCGTTCTACTTCATCGAGATGAACACCCGGCTGCAGGTCGAGCACCCGGTGACCGAGATGATCACCGGCATCGACCTGGTGCGCGAGCAGATCCGCATCGCCGACGGCAAGGACCTGTCGTGCGCGCAGGACGAGATCGAGTTCAAGGGCCACGCGATCGAGTGCCGCATCAACGCCGAAGACCCGTGGACCTTTGCCCCGTCCCCCGGCCTGGTGACGGCCTATCACGCCGCCGGCGGGATGCATGTGCGGGTGGATAGCGGGCTCTACGCGGGCTACCGCATTCCGCCTTACTATGACAGCATGATCGCCAAGCTGATCGTCTACGGCCGCACCCGCGAACGCTGCATCATGCGTCTCCGGCGCGCGCTCGAGGAAATGGTCGTCGAAGGGGTCAAGACCAGCATCCCGCTGCACCAGGAGCTGCTGCGGCAGGACGACGTGCTCTCCGGCGACTACTCGATCAAATGGCTGGAGGACTGGCTACGATCGCGCGCCTAGAATCGGCTTGGCGCCAAGGCGAGCACACGATATCGCCGCGTTGAATCGAGCCGGGTTTTGGGTTGGGGGCCTGCGATTCGCCTCTTCGAGGGATCGGGGGTCATTTGGACGCGAACGAGCCGCCTGCGCTGCAGACCGACAGCGAGATCACCTACGCCCAGTTCAAGGCGCTGGCGAACTCGATCCCCAATCTCGCCTGGATGGCGGACAAGGACGGCTGGCTGTTTTGGTACAACCAGCGCTGGTACGATTACACCGGCACCACGCCCGAGGAGATGATGGGCTGGGGCTGGCAGTCGGTCCATCATCCCGACGTCTTGCCTGAGATGCTCGAGCGGTGGACCGGGGCGCTGCGCAGCGGCCAGCCGTTCGAGATGACTTTCCCGCTGCGCCGCGGGTCCGACGGTTCGTACCGCACTTTCGTTACCCGCGCCGAACCGCTGCGCGAGGACGGCGAGATCGTCGGCTGGTTCGGCACCAACACCGACATCACCGAGCAGGAACTGACCCGCGAGCGGCTTCAGCTGGTCATCAACGAGCTCAACCACCGGGTGAAGAACACCCTCGCGACCGTCCAGTCGCTCGCCTACGGCAGCTTCCGCGGCGCCGACAGCGACGCGCTCACCGCCTTCGAGCGCCGCCTGCTCTCGCTCGCCCGGATGCACGACCTGCTGACCCGCGACCGGTGGAGCGCCACCCCGCTCGACGAGGTCGTGCAATCGGCGATCGGCACGTTCGACGAGCACCGCTTCGACCTCGAGCTGTGCGATCGGATGATCGAGCCGCGGGTCGTCTCCGCCCTTGGCATGACCTTGCACGAGCTCGCCACCAACGCGGTGAAGTACGGCGCGCTGTCGGTCGATGGCGGAAGGGTGCGGATCGATTGCCGGATCGAGGCCGCGCGCGGCGGCGAGCGGCTGCTGCTCGAGTGGCGCGAGAGCGGAGGCCCGCCGGTCTCGCCGCCCGCGGCCGACGGGTTCGGGGTCAAGCTGATCAAGCGGGTCATGGCGGGCGAGCGCGGCGCCAGTGTCGAGCATCTGTTCGAGCCCGGCGGCGTCGTCTGCCGCATCGCGGTTCCGCTGAGCGCGGAGCTGCGCGCATGACGGCGCTGCGGATCCTGATCGTCGAGGACGAGGCCTTGATCGCCTTCATGCTCGAGGACGCGGTGACCGAGGCGGGGCACGTCGTGGCCGCGACCATCGGCAACATCACCGATGCGATGGCGTTCGCCGTCTCCGGCGAATTCGACGCGGCATTGCTCGACATGAACCTCAACGGGCAGAAGGCGCATGCGCTGCCGGTCACGCTCACCGCGCGGGGCAAGCCGTTCGCGTTCGTGACCGGATACGGCGATGCCGGCGTGCTCGAGCAGTTCGCCGACGCGCCGCTGGTCCGCAAGCCGTTCCAGGCGAGCGAGGTGGTGGAAGCGCTGGCCCAGCTCGCCGCGCGCGCCGGCCCGGGCTGACTTACTCGAGCGGGACCCCGGGCTCCTGCTTGGCGGTGCGGATCGTCAGCGAGGTCTTCACGCTGTCGACGTTGGGTGCCGGGGTCAGCTTGCTGGTGAGGAACTCCTGAAAGCTCTGCAGATCGCGGCGGACGATCTTGAGGATGAAGTCGATCTCGCCGTTGAGCATGTGGCACTCGCGCACCTCGGGCAGCGCGCGCATATGCTCCTCGAACTCGCGCAAGGCGCTCTCCGCCTGGCTCTTCAGGCTGACCATCGCGAACACGGTGATCGCGAAGCCGAGCTTGGAGGGGTCGAGATCGGCGTGATAGCCGCGGATAACCCCCGCTTCCTCGAGGCTGCGCACGCGGCGCAGGCACGGCGGGGCGGTGAGGCCGACGCGGCTGGCGAGCTCGACATTGGTCACCCGCCCCTCGCCCTGCAGCTCGCGCAGCAGTTTGCGGTCGATATCGTCGAGATTGGCCATTGCCGCGCCCCCGGGTCGTGCCATGTCCGGCCCGAGGCCGGGTAACGAAGGCAGCGCGACGGCGCACTGCCGGATAATATTATTGTTTGTGCCAGCAATTGTCCCGCTTTGCAACGCGGGCCAGTGCCCTGCTGTGCACCGGCCGGGCCGGTGATAGCAACGCGGGCGGCCTTGCCCCAGCGGGCGGCGCGGCCACATGCGGGAGCGCCATGCATTTCGACGATCGCCTCGCCACCGTCCTGCGCCACCGCGCAGCGGGCGAGCGCGCGGCGAAGACGCAGTTCCGCCAGCTGCTCGACCTGCTCGGCAACCGCCCGGTCGGGCGCGACGGCAACTTGCTCGCCGCCGCATGGCTGCGGCTCGGCGCCCTCGGCGAAACGATCGCTCCGGGCGAGCGGGCGGCGATGATCCGTGAGCCCGGCTTGCGCTTGCGCAATCCCGAGCTCGCGCTGCATCTAGCGGAGGACGAACCCGAGGTCGCCGCCGCGGCGCTCGCGGTCGCGCAGCTTTCTGTCGACGACTGGGACGCGCTGGTCCCCCGCCTGCCGATCCGCGCGCGCGGCTTCCTGCGGCTGCGGCGCGACCTGCCGCCGGCAACGCAGGAAGTGCTCGAACGGCTGGGCATCCGCGACCGGGCTCTGCCGCGCCCGGCGGAGGAGGACGGCGATGCCCTCGAACTGGCGGTCGAGGCGCCGCCCCGCCGGCCGGTTCCGGCGAACGATTTCGGCGACGATGCCGGGGCCGGCGAGGACAGCGAGATCGGCGCGCTGGTGCGCCGGATCGAAGCGTTTCGCAAGCACCGCGCCGGACGCCCCGATAGCGGCGAGGCGCCGGCCTTGCCGCTCGGCGATCGCGCCGCCGGGGTACCGCGGCCGCTCGCCGGCTTCGCTTTCACGACCGATGCCGCAGGGCGCATCGACTGGGCAGACCCGGCGGCGGCGCCCATGGTGCTCGGGGCATCGCTGCCCGCTGCGCGCGAGCGTGCGCGCCAGCACTTGCCGCTGAGGGCGATCGCGCTCGACTGGCACGGCGCCCCCGCGGTGGCCGGCGCATGGGTGGTCGACGCCGTGCCCCGTTTCAGCGATCCGGGCGGCCGGTTCGTCGGCTATGCCGGTCGTTTCCGGCGTCCGCCTCCGCCCGAACCCCTCGCGGCGACGGGCGACCCTGCCGCCGACCGCATGCGGCAACTGCTCCACGAGCTGAAAACCCCGGTAAACGCGATCCAGGGGTTCGCCGAAGTGATCCAGCAGCAGTTGTTCGGGCCGACCCCGCACGAATATCGCGCGCTCGCCGCGAGCATTGCCGGTGACGCCGCGCGCATGCTCGCCGGCTTCGACGAGCTCGATCGCCTCGCGCGGCTCGAGAGCGGCGCGCTCGCCCTCGAGCCGGGGAATGCCGACTGGGCGCAGGTCGTCACCCGGCTCGGCGCCCAGCTCGACGAAGTGCTGCGCCCGCGCGGCAGCGGCTTCACGCTCGAAGGCGGCGGCAGCGCCCTGCCGGTCACGCTTGATACCGAGGCGGCCGAAGCGCTCGGCTGGCGTCTGCTGGCCACGCTTGCCGGCGCCGCCGATGCCGGCGAGCCGCTTGCGTTGGCATTGACCGAAACCCCGGCCTCGGTGCGCCTGGCGACGGCTCTTCCGCGAGCCCTCGCGCGCCATCCGGACGTGTTCGACACCGCCGCGCGGGGGGCTTCGAGCGCGGGCAGCGCCGGCGTGTGCGGCGCCGGCTTCGCGCTCCGGCTCGCCCGGGCGGAAGCGCGCTCGGCCGGCGGCGAACTGGTCCGCGACGGCGACACGCTGGTGCTGACGCTGCCCCGCTTGACCGCCCCCGCTGCCGCTTAAAGCCGCGCGAAAGCGGTCGCCGCGCACGGCAAGAGGCGGTGCGCCCCCGCGAAAGGGGCAGCAGCGCATGGACCGGCCGATCACCCAACCGCCCCCGCCCGGCCGCGCCGTGCACTTCTCCGATGAGTTCGGCACCCGCGTGCTGCTGACCGTCGATACCGAGGAGGAATTCGACTGGGCGGGCCCGTTCACCCGCGCCGAGCATGGATTGGCGCACGTGCCGGCGATCGCCCGCTTCCAGGCGTTCTGCGAGGGCCTCGGTATCGCGCCGGTGTACCTGGTCGACTGGCCCGTCGCGAACAGCGCGGAAGCGGCAGAGATCATCGGCGGCGCGGTGCGCGCGGGCCGCGCCGAAGTGGGCATCCAGCTCCACCCCTGGGTCAACCCGCCGTTCGACGAGGAAGTGGGCGAGCGCAACAGCTACGCCGGCAACCTGCCGCCAGCGCTTGAGCGGGCCAAGTTCCTCGCGCTGCGCGACCGGATCGAGCAGGCGTTCGGTACCGCGCCGATGATCTATCGCGCGGGCCGCTATGGCCTGGGGCCGGCGACCGCGGCGCTGCTGCGCGAGGCCGGCGTGCCCGTCGACAGCTCGGTGCGGACGAACTTTGACTACCGCGCCGGGTTCGGGCCCGATTATCGCGGCCACCCGCTGGCGCCCTACTGGGTCGACGACGAGCACCGGCTGCTCGAACTGCCGCTGACGACCGTCTACTGGGGCATGCTCCGGCGGCAGGGACGCTGGGTGCGCCCACTGGTGGAGCGCCTGCCCGCGCTCGGCGGGCTGCTCGCTCGCGTCGGACTGTTCGAGCGCATCGCGCTGACGCCCGAAGGAGTCTCCGCCGAGGAGGCGCTGCGCGGTATCGACATGGCGCTCGACGACCGGCTGCCGCTGCTGGTGCTGAGCTTCCACAGCCCCTCGCTCGCCCCCGGCCTGACCCCGTACGTGCGCGATGCGCGCGATTTGCGGCAGCTCTACGAGTGGCTGGAACGGGTCTACGCCTATCTCGCGCTGCGCGGAGTGGCACCGACCACAGTGGCCGAAGTCCTCGCGGCGGCGCGCGCGGGGCGCTGAGCGGCTTGCCAGCGCGCCGTGCGAAGTCTACCGCGCGCCGCACCGGCTTTCGGTCGGGGCCTGTAGCTCAGCGGTTAGAGCTGGCCGCTCATAACGGCTAGGTCGCGGGTTCGAATCCTGCCGGGCCCACCGGACGGTCACGACGAGGTCGGGGAGTGGCGCAGCCCGGTAGCGCGCTTGCTTTGGGAGCAAGATGTCGCAGGTTCGAATCCTGTCTCCCCGACCAACCGGCGCCGGCCACCGGCGGCCCGCCCGGATGGACTCGTCCGATCACTTGATCCGGTAGCGCGCCTCGAGCTGGAACTGGCCGCCGCCGGCGAAGGCTCCGCCGGGCCGGACGCGGAAGTGCGTCACCGCCGCGTCGCACCCGTCGGCATCGAGCGCGGGGACATAAGCCCACGACCCGCCGCCGTTGCTGGAGAATTCGAGGCTGTCGTCCGTGCGGCCGAGCCCCAAGAAGGCATAGCTGAGGCCCGAGGACGGCGTCCCGTCCGCAAAGCCGATCGGGCCGCCGCCCGCTGCCCCCAGATCGGCCGGGCAGAACTTCAGCGCCGGCGGGGTCGGGTCGGAAATCACCACGCTGTCGGCATCGACCGCCAGCGGGTTGGGATTGGTGACCGCGATCAGATAACGCAGGCTGGCCCCCGGGATCGCCTTGGGATTGGTCGCGGCGTTGAGCGGGTCGGACAGCACCGCGCTGACTTTGGTCGCCGTCAGCGGCTGAAGGGCAACCTGCTGGAAGGTCGCCTGCGCGATCGGCGTCGCGGCCTGCCCGAAGAACGCGCGCGCGGTGTTGGTGAAGCTCCCCGCCCCCGGCGGCCGGGTCGCGGTATAGCGCAGCACGACCGATCCCCCGGCGGGGATCGCGTAGCTGCGCCCGAGCTTGCCCTGGAAGGTCACCGTGCCGGTCGCCCCCGGGGGGGGGACGCTGCTCGAATTGGCCGCGGTCACGTCGCGCGCGGGGTCGAGCGCCGCGCACGCCACGCCGGCCGGCAGCACGTCGACGATGCGCGAGACCACGCTCGGGTACGGCGACGGGTTGGAGATGGTGACGGTGTAGGCCAGCGGCGCGGTCGATCCGGCAAAGGCGTTCACCGCATCGACGGTCTTGGTAATGGTGAACGGGTTGGTCGCCGCCGGATAGGTCATGGCGATGCTGCCGGTACCGTCGAAGTTGCCGGTATACTTGATGTTGGTCGCGCCCGAAGTCTGCACGGCATAGGGCCGCGCGGTCGAGGAGGTGCCGGCGCACTGGTACTCGAAGCTGTAGCGCACCGCGATGAAATAGCCGTTGCCGCTCTGCTTGGCGGTCTGGACGAAGTAGAGCCGGTCCACCGCGTTAACCGGCGCCGCGGTCACGTTGCTCGCGGTGATGCGCGCGCCCACCAGGCGGAAGCACGCGGCGTTGAAGTTCTGCCCGCCCGCGGGCTGGAGGAAGAACTCGTCGCCGATCTCGCTCCCGCCGAAATCGTACTGCGCGTCGAAATAGACCGTCTGCCCGACCACCGCGCCCGGGCCGAGTGTGGCGGAGGCGACATTGCCCCCCGCGTTGGCGCTGATCGCCGCCCGGATGGTCAAGGTGAGCGAGCGGGTCACGGTCGCCGCGCTCGAGGTGATCGTGACGGTCGGGCTCGCCTGCGCCCCGTTGGTGCAGCCGTAGCCGGTGAACCAGTAAATCCCGATGCTCTCGCCCGGGCCCAGCGCCCCGATCGCCTGGCTCGCGGGCTGCCCCCCGGCGAGGTAGATGTTGGCGTTGAGACCGCTCATCGCCGCGTTGATCCCGCTGATCGTGGTGGACCCGGTGTTGGTCAGCACCCCGCCGACGTACATCGAGGTCGGCCCCTCGCTCGGGCACTTGTTGGTGTCGACGATCATCGACTGGGTGTTGTTCGCGGCGTTGCCGGTGCGCAGCTCGAACGCGAGCTGCGCGGCGGCTTGCGCCGACCAGTTGCCGGCGATCGCCAGCACCAGCACTGTCAGCAGGCGGCGCAAGCCCATCATCGATCGATCCCGAGGAAGCCGAGCACGTCGCTGTCGAGCTTGAGCTTGATGGTGGCAAAGAGCCCCTGGCGGGTTTCGCGCGCGGCGGCGAAGTCGCGGTCGCGGAAACCGGTCACGTTGTATCCCACCGTCAGCAGCATGTTGCGCGCCGGGCTGAAGCCCACCTGGGGGCCGATTGCAAAGGCGGTGGCGCCGTCGTCGACATGGCTGCGCACCGTGGCGCTCGCGCCGAGCGACACGCGCTCGCCGAGGCCGATGCGCGCGTCGAGCCCGGCGAGCGCGGTGACGCCGGAGAACGATTGCTCACCGTACCGGTCGAAGCCGTAGCGCCCGCCGAGGAACAGGCCGATCTCGGTCCGCTGCACCAGCCGGCCCTGGTCGCGCCCGGTCGGCGACCAGTTCGCCGAAAGGCTGCCGACCAGGCGCCGCGCGGCGGCGTCGCCATCGACGAGCAGGGCGCTGCGCCCCGCGAAGCCGGCCTCGCCGCGCACCGCGCCTTCGATCCGATCGGCGCGATAGGCGAGCTTGGCGAGCACCGCCCACGGCAGCGATGCCGGGCGCCAGGCGGCCGACAGCGAGGCATCGAGCACTTCGCTGCCCGACCCGTCGGCGCCGTTAGCGCGGGTCCAGGTGAGGCCGCTGCCGATCACGCTGCCCTCGCCGAGCTGGCGAATGGCGCCGAGCGTGACCCCGCGTCGATCCGCGAACTCGCCGTCGCGATATTCGGCCCGCGCGACCGCGCTCCAGCGGCCGGCGCGATAGCCCGCACCGAGGCTGACCGCGGTGAAGTCCTCGGCCAACGTGCCGCCTTCGCCGAGGTGCCCCCCGCTTGCCACCGGATGCCGCGGGTTGATCACCTGCGCAGCGTCGAGGCCGCTCAACACGCGGTTGCCATCGACCGAGGCATCGAGCGTCCACGCGGCGGAAAGCTGCCACGATTGCGCGAGGCCGAAGGCGGCGAAGCTGCGCTTGCCCTGCTCGGCGATGGTCTCCTGCCCGATCGTCGTCACCCAGCGGGCGCCGGCCCACGGAGCCAGCTCGAAGCCAGCGCGCAGCGTGCGCGCGTCGATCGCCTCGCCTTCGGCCATCTCGTACGTGCCGATCAGCTTGACCCAGCGGGTGAGCGCGTAGCGGGCGGAGAAGCGGTGCCGCGTGGGCAGATCGATCGACTCGGTGCCCGCCAGGGCGATGCTGGTCGCGGCCTCGAGTTCGAGCCGGTTGTCGAGCAGGCGCTGAGTCACGCCGCCTTCGAGCACGGTCGAATTCGCCTCGCGGCCATCGCTCAGGCGGTCGGCGAACATCGTCACACCGAGGCGGGCGTCGGTGTCGCCGCGCCGCAGATCGCCGCGCAGTTGCACCGCGTCGCGCCGCGCCGCGTCGCCGCCCAGCGCATCGTCGCGCCACACGCTCCCGCTCAGCGAAAAGCCGCCGGCGAGCGCGAGGCGCGCATCGGCCCCGAACTTGCGCCGGCCGCGCTCCGCCCGGCTCTGCTGGCCGACGCCGTAGCCGGGCGCCAGCGAGCGGGCATAGGCGAGCACATCGAGCCGGTCCGAATGGTGCTCGGCCTCGACCAGCCAGGCCGTGGCTTGCTCGCCCGCGCGGCGGCTGACCCCGGCTTCGGCGCGCACTTCGGTGCCGGCGTCGATCCGGCCCCTGAGATCGATCGCGGCGAGCTCGGTGCGGCCGGTATCGCCGCCGTCGGTCAGCAGCGTCGCGCCCACCCGCAGCGCGCCGCCGGCGGTGGTCCAATCGGCGCGCGCTCCCGCGGAGACCGTCCGCTCGCCGGCATCGTCCGCTTCGAAGTCGATCACCACGAATTGCGGATTGAGCGCAAAGTCCCGGCTGGCGATCGGTTGCGCGAAGCTGATCGTTCCGGCGAGCAGGTCGATGTCGTAGTCGACGAACCGCGTCAGCGCCTTGCGTTCGAGCACCAGCTCGGAACGGAAGCGGTCGCGCACCTCGAGGGTGACCGTTTCGCTGTTCGGCACGATGGCCCGGCTCGACAGGCGATAGGGGCCGCTGAGCCCGCTTCCCTGGAACTCGTCGCGGCGATGGCGCAGCGCGGTCTCGGCGGCAAACGCCGCGGCATGCAGCCCGCCCAGCTGCGCCTCCGCCTTGAACCCGGTGGCCGTGCGCAGGTAGCGCGCGAGTTCGGTCTGGTCGAACCCGGCTTCGAAATCGCCGTAGAGGGCATAGAACGCCACGCTTTCGAGGCGGACGTAGAGCTTGTTGCGGCTGGCGGCATCGAACCGCCGATCCGACCCGTCCGCGAACACCGTGTAGTAGGCGTTGGGATCGATCGCCCCGAGCAGGCGCTGGTCGGCAGCCTGCTTGGCGCTGTCGTAGGCCACGGTGAGCAGGGTTTTGCCGAGCACCCGGCCCTTGGCGTAGAACGCCACGCGCGCATGCTCGCCGAGATCGCTGTCGAATGCGCCGCCGCGCTCCATCGCGTCGGCGACGGTGCGGCTGCCGAGCGCGCCTTCGGCCAGTCCGACGAGGGTCCATTTCTGCTCGCCCGGAACCACCCAGGCGTCGAGCGTCTGCTCGCGGCGGACCTCGCCGTCGGCGAAGGCGAAACGCATGCGCAGCGCGCCGCTGACCATCGTCGGGGCGAGCTCGACCAGCGCGATCCCGTCGTCGCCCTCGACCACCCACCGCGCGCTCGCGCTGCCGATCCCGGTGAGCTGGCGCAGCTGCATCGCCTCGAGCGCGGCAGCGCTCTCGTACGGCGCGTTGATCGCCACCTCGCCGCTGATGCCTGCGTGGACCGGGCGGCCCGCGCGGTCGAGCACGCGGACCGCGAGCACCGGGCGCGATGCGCCGTCCGCCACCAGGCGCGAGCGTTGCGCGACGATCTCGACCCGCGCGGGGGTCGAGGCGAAGTGGACGGCGCGGGCCAGCTCGGCGGCGACCGCCCCGTCGGCCCCGCGCACGGTAGCCGCGAGCTCAGTCGTCTCGCCGGTGAGCGGGATGCCGCGCCAGACGCTGATTGCGTAGGTGCCCGCCGGATCGACCCGCGCGCCGTCGAACGCCAGCGCCGTGACCGGCTCGCCATCCACCCGCAGCTCCACTTTCTGGCCCGGCCGGTGGCGGATCGCCACCCGCACCGCGGGGGCGCGGGGGTTGTGGTCGACCGCCGGGAACAGCCAGTCGATCGGGCCGTCGCCGGCCGCGAGGAAATCGGTCTCCGCGCCCGCCGCCGCTGCATCGCTCAGCGGCGCGGCGCGCGCCGGCTCATCCGCCCCTGCATCCCCCGCCACCGCGTGGAAATCGGCCACCGCGAGCGATCCGCCCTGCCCGCTGACGAAGCGCGAGGAGGCGCTGCCGGCGCTGCTGGTCGAACGGGTGCAGTCGACGAACCGCGCGCCGGCGCCGGGTAGCGTCGCGGCCTGCGCCTGGACGACGTGCGTCCCCGGCACGACACCTTCGAAATGGTAGCGCCCGTCGGCGTCGGTGACGGCAAAGCTGCCGTCTTCGAGCATCACCCGCACGCCGGGGATACCTTCGCGAGCGGCGGCGATCGAGCAATCGCCGCGGGTCACCCGGCCCAGGATCGTCATCCGCGCGCTGATCGCCTCGCGCTCGATCCGCAGGTCCGCGCCGGCGCGGGTCTCGTTGCCCTGCCCGTCGCGCAGCACCGCCCGATTGCCGAGCGTGGCCGCCTCTACGTCGGGCCGCACGCGCATCGCGTAAGTAATGCGCCGCTCGGCACGCGGCGCCAGATCGCCGAGCGCGAGCACGAAGCCCCGCCCGGCGGCGTCCGCCTGCAGCGACCCGGCCGCCGGGGCGGCCCCATCGATGCGCACCGAATCGAGCTGCAGGCGCAGCCCGGTGGACGCGGTGTCGGTAACCGTGACCCCGCGCCGGGTCGTGCCGTCCGGGTTGCGCACGGTCAGGGTGTAGAGAACGCTGTCCCCGGGCGCCGCGATGGCTTGCGAGACGGTCTTGGCGAACGTCAGCGGGCTGCGCGGGCGATCGAGCGGCACGTCCACCCGCACCGGCGCCGGGCCGGTGAGCGTGACCACGCCGCCGTACGACGCCGCGACGAGGACCACCGGCAACCCGTCGGGGCGCAGCAACCCGGCCAGCTGTCCGGCCGGCACGCGGGAGGGCGCGGTGAACGGGGCCGGGGGCTCGATCACCAGCCGGTAGCTGCCGAGCGGAGCGAGCGGGAAGCGGTATTCGCCGGGCGGCGTCGGATGGCGGTTGCCCGCGCCGTCGACGACCTCTTGCCCGGAAACCAGCGTGGCCGGCCAGGGGGTCACGCCGTCATCGGCGAACACCCTTGCAGGCGCGCCGCTGGCCGCATCGATCAGGCTGACGCGCACGCCATCGATCGGCGTGCCGTCGGCGCTGTCGAACACCAGCCCGAACGGGTCGGCCAGCACGTCGAGATCGAGCGAGAGCGCGGCGCCCTGGCCGCCGCCGTTATCGTACGCCACATGGAGCGTCTGCCCAGCGCTGACGTCGAGCCGGCAATCGTTGGCGATCGCCGAGCGACCGGTTGCGGTGGCGATGAGCCCGGCGAAGACCCCGCTGGCCGGGGCCGTCTCCTCCAGCGTCAGCGTTTCGCGGTCGAGGCCCGCGGTGATCGTGACGACGACCTGTTCGATCGCCAGCGGATCGCGATTGGCCGCAGGAGCCGACACGCGCACCACAAACGGTTCGCCCGCGCGGACCCCGGTGGTCGGAACCATCGACGATGGCGGAGGGGCGCTGCCCGCCGAGGCCGCGGCCGCGCCGCCGACCGCGCCGCAGCGCGCGAAGCCCACTGCGAGCAGTTCGCCCGCGGCCCCGGTACGGCGAAATGCCGCGATCGTGTCGGGCGGCGCGGCTTCGACCCGCAGGGTTACCGGGTTCGAGCGGACCGAGACGGTCTGCCCGCCGACCGACCATGTCGCGCTGGCGACGTTGTCGATGGTCTGCGCGCGCGCGGGCGCGGCGTCCGCGCCTGCCCAGCCGAGCAGGGCAGCGGCGAGCGCGGGCAAAAAGGTTCGGCGAAGCATCGCTGGCGGTCCGGCGCGCGGCGGCTCGGCCGGGCCGGTCCCGCCGCGCGTGCCCTTCAGGTCAGTTGATCGTCGCCCGGAACACGACCGTGCGGGTATCGGCCGCGGCCACGCTGGGGATCGTCGCGCTGACCGTCCCTGAGGCGAAACTGCCGCCCGAAGACCCGTCGGCAAGGCACTGGTTCGACCCGTCGACGGTCCCGTTCACCAGGATGCCGAAGCTCGACAGATAGGCGATCGTGCTCGGCAGCACGTCGCTGATCGCGACCGAGGTCGCGGCGGCGCTGCCGGCCGCGTTGCGCACGGCGATGCAGTATTCGACCACCGCGCCCGGGATGAACTTCGGATCGGTGGTGTTGTTCACCGGATCGCTGATGATCTTGCTCGACTTGACCACCGTCAGCGCTGCCGCGAGCACGGTGTAGTCGTCCTTCGCCGAAAACGCCGCGTCGCGCGCCGCGTCGGTCGCCCCCGCCCCGTCGCCGAAGACGGTATCCATCGAACTGGTGTTGGCCCCCGTGGTCTGGGTCAGCGCCGCGCCCTGGCTGCCGGCGCCCCCACCTTCGCGGGCGGTGGCGGTCAGCGTGACCGCCGCGACCGCGCCGGTGGCGAGCCCCAGCGGGATGTCGGCGACCACGAACACGGTAACGTTCGCGTCCGCGGCGACCTCGTCGAGGTACGTCACCAGCGCGTCGCCGCCATCGTACGAGCCGTTCGCGTTACTGTCGCGATAGATCCGGATGTTGGTGGCGTCGAAGCTGTCGGTGTTCGAGTGCGCGCCCGCGCCGCCGGTCTGCTGCGTCACCGCAAGCGCGAAATCGAGCGTCGCGTTCGAAGTGTTCGACACCCGGAAGGTCGTCACCGCGGCGGCCTGCCCCGGCGAGACCTGGGTGGTCGTCGTACCCACCTCGGCCACCGTCAGGTTGATCCGGCGGTCGACCGTCAGCGTGTCCGTGGCGGTGGTCGCGGTCTGGCTGACCCCGTTGACCTGATAATTGACGCTCACCGTGTTGGTGATCGTCGATCCGGCCGCGGTACCCGCGGCCAGCGCCGGCTGCGCGGCGAAGACCAGCCCGCCGGCGCCGGCCCCGGGCAGAACTTTCAACGATTTTTGCATCGCATCCCCGTTTCTCGGCGCCGACCCCCGTCAGGCGCGCAAAGTTGAAAGTTATTCTGTTTCAGCGCACTACAGCGCGATATTGCAACGCGCCCAAAGCACCCGGAGCGATCGCGGCAATGATCCAGCGAAGATGCGTGACATCGCTCGGCTGCGCCGGTCGCGAAGTCCCGTCGGGCTGGGCGACGCTGAGAGCGGCGAGCCGACCCCAGGTCTTGCCGCCGTCGATCGAGACCGTCCCACCGGCCGCATTGTCGTCCGCCAGCGCGACCGCGGCGGGCACCGCATTGGTGACGGTGAAGTTCTCCGCGGCCGCCGGCCCCGGATTGCGATAGCGGGTGGTGAAGACCAGCCGGTCGCCCGGTACCACGACGGCAGGCTCGACCAGTTCGACCTGCTCGACCCCGTCGACGGTGCGCTTGCGCTCGAGCTTCACCTCGCCCTCGAGAGTCACGGCGGGCTCGGCCGCCTGCGCGGCGACCGGCGCGGCGATGGCGAGCAGCAGAGGCAGGAACATCGTTTTCATCGCACGGCCCCTAGTTGATGCTGACCTTGAAGGTGATCGTCCGGCTTGCTCCCGAGGCGACCGAACCGAGCGCCACGTCGATCCCGGCGGAGGATGCCTGTCCCGCGTCGCCGTCGGCCGGATCGCTGAGCGCGGCGCCGTCGAGCGTCAGGGTGCCGTTGCGATAGGTCGTCCCGGCCGGAATGGCATCGGTCACCCGCAGCGCCGGGATCGTGCCGCTTCCGGTCACTTGCGCAACGAGGCTGTAGGTCACTATCGAGCCGGGAACGACGCGCTGCGTCCCGAAGGGATCGAGCACGGTGGCCGTCTTGCTGAGCGTGACCGCCGCGGAGCGTGCGACCAGCGGCGCCAGCGCGCTGGCGGTCGCGGTCGTCAGGCCGACCACCGCGTCGCCGCCGGCGGTGCCGAGGCCGGCGAACACCGTGCCGGGCGCGCCGCTGCCGCTGACCGCGGTGGCCGACAGCCGGACCTGGCCCGTCGCCCCGTCGGTAACCCCGGCGGGGAGCACGACCAGCACGAACGCGGTCAGCGCCGCATCGGCCGCCAGCGGCGCGGTCGCGGCGCCGGCGGCTAGCACCGGATCGATGCCCGCGTCGAACGTGCCGTTACCGTTGCTGTCGATGGCGAGCGCCTGCACGGTGGCGTCGAAGCCGTTGCCGGGAATGGCCGACGACGCGGCGAGGGTGAACGCCTCCCCGCCGTTGCCGGTGTTGGTGACGCGGAATGGAACGGCGACGACCGCCCCGCCCACCGCCGTCGAGCCGGATGCGAGGCTGGAGACGGTCACGTCGAGCAATTCGTCGACGAGCAATGTCACGGTATTCGAGGTGACGTTGCGCGGCGTCCCCGCCTCGTCGTACGTCGCGCTCGCGGTGTTGGCGATCAACGTACCGGCGGTCGTGCCGGCGGCGCTCACCGGCTGCGCGCAGGCAAGCGTCACGACGGCAGCCGCGGCGGCGAGATGTTTGGCTCCACTCATGCCGCGGCTAGATGCCAGCGAAAGGTTAACAGTTAATCAAGCATGCCGAGCCGGCTAGGGGAATCCCCGATGATCCGACCCCGAGAAACGGGATAGCCACCTTATCGAGGGAACAAATTAGCCAATGTCTGCGCTAGTTATCTGACGGAGATGACACTGTCTGGGAGGTCGGTCGCTCGATCTCGGGCCACGCGTCTGTAATCATCCCGGCGAGGATGGTTCTTCGTGGACAAGCTGCCGGCTGCGCCGGCCCCGGTCGGTTGCCGGGAGTGATCCGGCAAACGAGAGACAGCCCAGGTGGGCGCTGTGGCAAGCCGCTTGCTCCCGTGGTGACCTCCGCCTATTTGCCCGGCGATTTCTCGACAAGCTCACGATTTTCTCGAAGGACGACGATGGCCGCCCAGTATGCATACGTCATGAAAGGGATGACGAAGACCTTTCCCGGCGCGCCCAAGCCCGTGCTGAACAACATCAACCTGCAATTCTACCAGGGCGCGAAGATCGGCATCGTCGGGCCCAACGGCGCAGGCAAATCGACGCTGATCAAGATCATGGCCGGGATCGACAAGGACTTTACCGGCGAAGCCTGGCCGGGCGAGAACATCACCGTCGGTTATCTCGAGCAGGAGCCCGAGCTCGATCCCAGCAAGACCGTGCTCGAGAACGTCAAGGACGGCGCGCGCGAGACCGCGAACCTGGTCGAGCGCTACAACGCGATCGCCGCCGAGATGGCCGAGCCCGACGCCGACTTCGAGAAGCTCGGCGACGAGATGGCCGAGCTGCAGGCGAAGATCGACGCAGTCGACGGCTGGACGCTCGACAACCAGCTCGAGATCGCGATGGAAGCGCTGCGCTGCCCGCCGGGCGAGATGGGCGTCGAGAGCCTCTCGGGCGGCGAAAAGCGCCGGGTCGCGCTCACCCGGCTGCTGATCCAGAAGCCCTCGATCCTGCTGCTCGACGAGCCGACCAACCACCTCGACGCCGAAAGCGTCCAGTGGCTCGAGAACCACCTCAAGGAATACGCCGGCGCGGTGCTGATGATCACCCACGACCGTTACTTCCTCGACAATGTCGTCGGCTGGATCCTCGAGCTCGACCGCGGCAGCTACTACCCGTACGAAGGCAACTATTCGACCTATCTCGAGAAGAAGGCCAAGCGGCTCGAGCAGGAAAGCCGCGAGGAAAGCGGGCGGCAGAAGGCCCTGAGCCGCGAGCTCGAGTGGATCCGCCAGACCCCGGCCGCACGCCAGACGAAATCCAAGGCGCGTATCCGCAAGTTCGAGGAGCTGCAGGAAGCGCAAAAGGACCGCCGCCCCGGCAAGGCGCAGATCGTCATCCAGGT
>JBGSBH010000001.1:0-32678 GCA_041730635.1 Cypionkella sp. | reverse complement strand
AGTCCGGATGGTCCGCGTTCAAGAGGAAGAGCTGACCTTCGGCGACGACCACGCAGCCGCTCCAGCGCGGCAGCGGACGGCCGAACCGGTCGGCATCGCGGGCGATCGCCCGCCGCCGACCCTCGACGGTAACGCGTCCGCCTTCGCGGCAGACGCGCTGGCCCGGCAGCGCCTCCACGCGCTTGATGAGCGGCACGCCGCGACCGAGGTAACCGCCTTCGAGGAGCCAGGTCGCGAGCGGCTCGGGCGGCATGACGGCGGCGAGCACGCCCGGACGGAGCGGTGCGTTCGGTCGCACGGCGTAGAGCCCGGTCGGCACGCTCGCCGAGACGTTCCAGACGAGCCGGGTCGGCAGGTCGAAGACAGCCGGGACGGTGAGGAGCGCCACCGCGGCGGCGACCACCAGGGCGCCGCGACGCGGCAGCGGGCGCGCGAAATCGAAGCGGATGGTCATGCCGTGAGACTCCTTCTGAGCAGCCAGGCGTAGTGACGCGCCGGCGAGTAGCGGCGGGGCGCGAGCCCGCAGCTCAGACAATGGTGGACGTGCCGCCAGTGCTCGGGCGCGGCGTCGGCCGGGTCGCATCCGGCGGCCTCGACGGCGTCGATCGCCTCCAGCGCGCAGGAGACCTTCGGCCAGCCCGAGACGCGCAGCAGGCTCTCGCCGCCGGGCCGCACGAACGGCACGACGGTCAGCGCCTCGCCGGTATTCACGGCGCGCAGGATGTCGAGCCGGCTCTCGACCGTTCCGTGCTCGCCCTTGCGCCAGCGCACGAACGCGAAGACCGCGCCCGGTGCGAACGACAGCACGCGCGAGCGGCGGTCGACGATCCGCTCGGCCGCATGGCGGCCGAAGCGGACCCAGCGCTGCACCACGTCCTCGACGTGCGTGAGCTCAACGTGGACAAGCTGCTCGGAACCACGATCCGACGTCATCGCGGCCGCAACCCGACATAGGCGGGCGAAACGGCCGCGTGGCGCTTTGCGGGCAGCACGACGTCGCCCGTGTCGTCGCTGGTCGATGTCTTGTCGCCGCGGCTGACCCAGGCCTGGAGATCCTCGAGCCGGTAGACGACACGGCCGCCGATCTTCGAGTATTTGGGTCCGGTGCCGTAAGTCCGATGCTTCTCGAGCGTGCGGCCGGAAAGGCCGAGGAACCGCGCCGCCTCGGGCGTGCGCAGGTATCTGGGCGGCATGTTGGGTTGGGTCGACATGAGCGTAGCGCCTCCGGATCGTCTCCGGCGCTCGCGGGATGCGGAGCGCCGTCCGGGGCAGTCATGGCGAAGCGCGATCGGGCCGCCCTATGGCGAAGCCGAGGGGGTGCGAGATCGCCACCCCTGCCGCAGCTGGCGATTAGGCCGGCCGGGACGAGGAAGAGGGCCGTCGAGCGTGCCAGCGCAGGCGGCGATCGGGGTACAGCAGCAGGTGGCGATAGCCGCCGCGGCTCAGCTCCACACCTAGGCGGGCGAGCCGGATCGTGCGGTCGCGAAGGTCATGGCTGTTCCAGTCCGCGTCACCGCGAAGCGGCAGCGGGCCGAACAGTCCTTCTGCGAGCTGGCGGTAGCTGGCGTGCGCCAGCCGCCCGTCGAGCGCTCGCAGCGCGAGCAGGAGGCGGCTGCGCCGCTGCGGGGCCAGCGCCTGCGGATCGGGGCCGGGCCTACGGCCCGTGAGCACGCGCCAGACCCGGAGCGCTGCAGCGACGCGGGTCTGGAAGTGTTCATCCAATGGCAGCAGCACCGCATCCGCAGCGCCATCCGGCGGCAGCGCGATGCGCAGTTCCGCCGTGTCAGGCAGCGCTCTTGCGTCGGCCGGCAGTGATGGTCCCGTCAACGTCGCTGGCGTCGCAACCACGCCGATGACGGTGGGGAGCGCCTGCGCTGTCCACGTCAAAGGTTCGTCGCGCGCCGCGAAATCGGCACCCCCAAGTCGATGCAAACGCGTCATGTTCAGCTGGTGTGAGTTCGTGCTGCGCCGCGAGCCGGGCGAGCCGCTCGCGATCAGCCTGGTAATCCGGGTTGCGGCGGAGGAACTCGCCGGCGAGCGTGGCGACGTCGGCGGAGCGGAGCGGCTCGTAGTCGGCGGGATCACGCCAGTTCGGACGCACCATAACAGCTACTCGGTCACCGCCCGGGCGGAACGCCGAGGGCGTAAACTCTAAGGTTGCGCATCAACTTAGGCGTGAGAAGTGGGCGATTTCGCAACGACCCTTGCGGGCGGCGCAAAGCAGCCGTGCGTCAGTGCGGCGAGCCCCCGCGCAGCAGGTGCTCGTAGCCGTGGGTCGTCATCCATCTAGCGCGCGCCAGGTGCGACTCGTACGTTTCTTTTGCGCAGTCGAGATCGTTGTCGGGATCGCAGCCAAGCACCACGCGCGCGACCTCGCGCCAGTCCGCGCCCTCGGCCTCGGCATCGAGCAACCGCAAATAGGTGATCGCGTGCGCTTGGTCGTAGCCGGTCAGCACGGTGTCGGAAGGCGCGACTGCGGCTATGGCCGGAATGACGGAAGTCATCGTGGCTGTTCCTCTCGCTGCAGTGACGAGTCGGCCGGAACGGGTGACGCAAGTCGGTGAGAGAGGCAACGGCTTCGGCCACCCTGCAGGGGCGTTTCGGGCGGAAAGCGCGCTTGGTCGATCATCGATCAGGATGTTCCGAGTACGAGCAAGGCAGTCGTGTAGAGAATACTCCGTGGTGAAATACTCTACAAGCCGCGCTCCTCTCGCCTATGTCGATACGAGAGGTGCTGGCGCGGAACCTAAAGCGCTGTCGAACGGAAAGAGGGCTGAGCCAGGAGGAGTTGGCTCACCGCGCGCACATCGACCGCACCTATGTGAGCTCGCTCGAGCGCATGCAGTATGGCGCCACCATTGATGTGGTCGAGAGCCTCGCGCGCGTGCTGGAAGTGGAGCCGTTCGAGCTGCTGCGGCCCTAGAAAGTCGAACGGGTCGCCGTTACAATACTGACGAACGCAAGCCCGCTTATTGATGGGCGATTGTATCGGAGTCGATGCATGGCTCGTAAGTTGAAGGTGCGCCGTCGCTATCTGGCGGAGTTCAACCGTTGCGTGGGCGACAACGTCACTCGCGTGATACGACGGTTAGAGCGGTTGGGGTATGACGTCGAGCGCGTGCCTCAACTCACGACATTGAAGATCACGCCGCCTCGGCACGGCGACTTCGACGACCTCAAGAGCGATCTGCGGCCTCTTCTGCAGCCGAGGCGGGGCTCGCTGATCCTGCATTCCACGTCCGGTCGGTCCTGGTCGTGCAGCATGCGCGGCAATCGGCCTGGAGATTTCGTCCGCGTGCTTTGACGCGAAGAGCCCCGCCCGGTGTTCCGGACGGGGCGTCGTGGGAGGCCTTAGTCGCCGTTCTGGCGGCGGCCGCGGGTCCAGACCAGCTGATATTCGCCGTCTTCGCCCTCGAACAGGTTGGCGTAGATCGGGCCGGAGAAGCTGGGGTCGTCGAGCTTGACCGAGTGGTAGTCGACGCCGTTCTTCGAGCGCTCGGCCCAGGCGGCGCCGATCTCGGCCCGCCCGGCCATCACCCGGTAGTCGGGAGCCTTGTCATTGCCGCGGGCGTCGTTCGGGACGAAGCGGACGTTCTTGGCCTGGACGGAAAGGGTGACGATCTCGCCGGTGAGCTCGTTGCCGGACTTCTTGAAGGTGCCGATGGTGGCCATGTTCAGTCTCCTTAGGTCTCGAGCCCGCGCCCATCGCGGCCTCGATGGCTTGTCGACCGGCCGGGGCGACCGACGCCGCAGCCCTTGGGCCCGCAGCGGCAGCGGAGGACGGAGACGGGCGGCTTTCTTGCTTCGTGAGGAATGACCGAAGGTCAGGGGAAGAAAGTTGAACGGCTCCGTTGCGGCCAGGCGGTCGAGGGCTTCAGCCCGACCCCGGCCAGACAGAGCCGAAAGAGAGGCCGTGAGGGCCGGGAGCGGACCACCCCGGAGACAAGGCTGGCCACCCCTCGCCACCGCCGACAAGGCGTCAGGCCCCATGAGCGTGGAAAGACAGGCTCCGACCTATGCGCAGGCTGGTGTCCGCTCGCACCATGGCGATCGATGCAGACTTGCACCCACGAAGCGGAATGGCGGCCTAAGCGCGAGTCGCCGTCCTGAGTCTCAGAGCCATCGCAGTGACAGTGGCGACGATCGGGCAAGCGATGACCAGCATCCGCCACGTCACGATCCGCACCGTTGAGAGCGAAAGCCGCGCCGGCGGTCGGGACTCCGCCTGCTCAGGATCCCGCGATGGTGGCCGGAGAGGTTCCGCCCGGGACGGCGGGCGGGGCGTAGGCGGTCAGGCGCGACCAGGCGACGATGCCGACCACCAACCCGCCGATCACGCCGAGCGCCTGCGACCAGGCCACAACCTCCGTTCCCATCCCGGCCACGCCCAGCGCAGCGTGGTAGCCGGCGAAAGCGGCCGGCCCGGCAAAGCCGAGGGCAAGCGCACGCCGCAGCGCGGCGCTGCGCGTCACGGCGAACAGCAGCCGGAACATGGCGAGGGTGAGTGCGGCGCTAGCTAGGCCGACCACGGCAGCGCCGAGCGCGCCGGCGCCGGTCTGGTAAGCGAAGCTCGCCGCGGAGAGGCCGGCAAACGCCGGGACCGCGTAAACGGCGAACGTGAAGACAAGCCAGCACAAGGTGCCGACGACAGCGATCAAGGAGATAATCAGCATGGGGCGTCCTCCAGTCGAGCGGGTTGGGACGCGCCTCCACCTCCACCGCAGCGCATGGTGAGCATAGCACGCGAGGCGCTCGGCCGGAACGGTGATCTGTCCCGGCGCAGCCGCGAAAAGGCAGATGAAGAGCGTCATCTGTCGTAGGGATCGTAGAGGTGGACGATGAGCGCAGTGTCGCCGTCGAACTCGGCCTCGACCATGACGGCGTAGCCGCTGTCGGTCCGGAACAGGACCACGCTGACCATCAGCGTCAGCGCGAGATTGTAAGCAAACTTCTGGGCGAGGGTGAGCGGCATGGTCCGAAGCTCCTGTCTCGGAGCGGGGACCGTCCCCGCTCGACAGGCGTCCGGCGGGCCGACGCGGGGCCGCGCTCACCTCGGAGCGTCAGCGCAGAGGCGGCAAGCTCCCGCTTAGCCGACCCCTTGCGGGTTGATCGTACAAGGCCGCGCACCGGACACAGGTAAGCCGAGGAGAGTGGGGCGGTCCGAGGAGCAGTCAGGTGACGAAAGGCGTGGGGTGCTCGTCCAGGAGATGAGGTTGACGGGGAGGCTTGGGCTGAGTTACGGATCACTATCTTCTGCTTAAGTGAGAGCTAAACGATGCCTAAGTCGCCGATCAAAATGGCCGCCGAAGTGCAGACTCGGATGCAGAGCCAGGGTAAGCAGGTGCTCACGATGCCGTGGCCGGATTTCTACGCGGCTGCGGAGATCAGTCGTTTTCGCGGTCAGCGCGGAGAGGACATCGCCGAAGCGTGCAAGGCGCTAGGCATTGTGGTCGGTTACGGGAACAACGTCGTGTCGTTCTGTCACGACGCCCACTTCGCCGCTTAGCGGAGAGCGCGACCCGCAGGGATAAGGGCGTGGGCGGCGCTTACGCGCCACCCTTCCGGAAGTCGAACAGCGGAATGCCGAGCTTCCGGGCTTTGTCGGCGAGGTTGTCCTGAATGCCGGTGCCGGGGAACACGACGACCCCGATCGGCAGGACGTCGAGCATGGCGTCGTTGCGCTTGAACGGTGCGGCCTTGGCATGGCGCGTCCAGTCGGGCTTGAATGGGATCGGTGTGATGCCGCGGTGCTCGGCCCACTTCTGGGCAATCAGCTCGGCACCCTTCGGGCTGCCACCGTGGAGCAGCACCATGTCAGGGTGCTTGGCGCGCACTCGGTCGAGCGCGGCCCAGATCGCAGGCACGTCGTTGCAATCGAGCCCGCCGGTGAAGGCAACCTTGGGCCCGGTCGGAAGGTGGAGCTCGGTCTCTGATCGTCTGCGGGCGGCGATGAAGTCGCGGCTGTCGAGCATCGTCGCGGTCATCGTCCGGCGGCTCACCAGCGATCCGTGGCGGGGCTGCCATACCGAACCGGTGTGCTGGCGGTAGAGGTCTGCGGCGGTGTCGCGCATGAGTTCGAAGGCGTCGCGGCGCTCCAGAAGCGTCTTGCCCTGCCGGATCAGGTCTTCGAGTTCGACCGAGGCGACCTCTGAGCCGTCCTGATCGCGTTGGCTCCGCTTCTGCTTGCGCTCGTTGTCATCGAGCTCGCGTTCGACGCGGTCGCAGGCTCGGTGGAAGAGGTTCACCTGGCCCCAGAGCAGGTCTTCGAGGTCGGGCTCGAGGCGGGTGTCCTGGAGCGTGACCACGAGGGCGTCGAAGATGTCGGCTATCGCGCCGGTGACCAGGCGCCCTTCGGGGAGCAGTCGCGGATCGGGCTCGTCCTGGAAGGGGCGGAAGCCGTAGAGCTGGAGTTCGTGAAGGACTTCCGCGGTCTGGCTGAGCTCTGCGGGCTCGTCGTGGTCGGTTGTCATGGTCGCCTCCTGTCCGGGGCCGCGCCTCTCGTGGCCTGCCGTGGGCGGCGAAGAGCGGGGACGGACCGGGGCTGCACCGCGGCCCTCGTGGCCGCGGCCGAAGCGCAGCGGAGGACGGCGAGCACGACTTTCTTGCTTCGCGAGGAAGCGGCGTAGCCGCGGGGAAGAAAGTCGCGCGCAGCTGTTGCTGGCTTGGGCCGGCTCCGGTCCGATCGCCCCTCTAGGCAGGCGGAAGTCGCGGCTCTCCCCGGCGACTGCGACCCCGTTGACGCGCCACGGCGAGCTGCTCCCTGCGATCAGCCGGGTAAATGGGCAGCGTCGTGCAGCACGAGGAAGCGGGCCACGTCGTCGGGGGCGAACTGCAGTCGTACGCCTGCCGCGAGTTCGGCTCGGCCGAGCCGACGCAGGTCGTCGTTGAGGTCGCCCAGCGCCGCGTCGAGCGTCAGCGCCTCGATCCCGGCCTCCCGTGCTCTGGTGGCGAGTGCCTCCGTGGACATCCGCCCGGCGGGGTCATCGTCGCGCACGATGTAAAGGCGGCGCAGGGTGGCGGGCAGCTCCAGAGCGGCGAGGTGGTTGGCTGAAGTTGCGGCGACCAGGGGCAGATCGGGCGTGACCTGCCGAAGCGATAGCATCGTCTCGACGCCTTCGCCCGCCGCCATCACGTCCTCGGCCACCCCGAAGCGGATGGCGTGCCCGAGCAACTGCCCCATGGCCCGCCGCGGTGTCGATATTGGCGCCTTGTCGCCGCCGTCCAGCGCGAGCCAGGTGCGGCTGACACCGGTAAGTCGACCATCGCTGTCCCGGACGGATGCGATCATAGCGGGCCAGGCCCCGGGGGTTCCGGCCGGATCGTCGTCGTTGCCGCGATAGTAGCATTGTGGGTGGAACCGGAGCGTGCCGCAGTTGCGCAGGTCGGTGATGCCGCGCTTACGTAAATAGGTCTCGGCAATCGTGCCTTGGATCGGGCGCGACATGGCCCAGAGGCGGCGGGCTGCTTCGGGCGAGCCCTGCGGTGCAGGAGCTTGACGTTCACGCGGCGGAGGCTCCTGTCGGGGCAGGCGCAGGAAGTCGCTGGCCTCATCAAGCGTGGCCGCCAGGGTGTCGAGGTGCTGGTTGGCGGCGATCAGGTCGAGCAGATCGCCGTGCTCGCCAGTGGCGGCGTCGGTCCACTTGCCGGCGGCGCCCTTGCCGCTCTCCGGTCCGGTCAGTCGGACGAACAGTGACCGCCCCGGCGAGTTCTCGACGTCGCCGACGAGCCAGTAGCGACCCTCGCGCCGGCCGTTGGACAGATAATGGCGGCATACCGCCTCCGCCTCGCGGGACAGGCGGCGGGCCAGGTCGGTTGCTCGCGACATGGGTTCTATTCCGACAAGGAGAGGGCTCACCGTTGCCGGCGAGCCCTCCCGAGGCCTGGGGGATGGCCTCTATTCGGCCGCGATCAGGGGCGCATCGTCGGCGTGCTCAAACTCGTCGAACACGTCGCTTTTGGCGATAGCCGGTTCGCGCGACGGAGCCGCCGATTGCTCGCCGGGCTCGTCGTCGACGCTAGACTCGTCCGCGGCGTCGCCGTTGTCGGCGGCTTCGTCCGCATTGACCCTTGCGCTGTCGCCCACCTCATCGGCCGCCACTTCGACCGGGGCACGGCCCGGTGTGCGCAGCGGCTCGGGCACCCAGGCGGTCTCCGCGAGCAGCGTCTCGGCCTCGGTCGCCATCTCTCCCTTCTTCAAGTGCGCGATGCGATCCGCCGCCCGTTGTCCCTTCGCTTCGGCCACCGCCTGCAGGATACGCGCCTTGGTGACACGGCCGAGATAGCTGTCGACCGTCGGCCTCCACCCGGCCGTCGCCGCGTCGAGTTCCACCGCCTGGGCGAGCCGGTCGGCATGGGCCAGGGCGCGGGGGCGCCGGTTCCAGGGCTCATAGGCGGCGTTCACCGTCGCCGCGACGCAGTGCGCGAAAAGCGCATGCCGAGTCTGATCGTCGAACCCGGCGAGCGCGTCCCAGAGGTCGGCAGGTTCCTTCGGCAGCATGGCCGAAAGACGCGCCTCGCGTTCCCGGATCACCACCGCTACGGGGGTGTCGTTCAGCCCGGGCGCCTGCGTCCCGAACGTCACGTTCTTGCCGTCGAGCTCCAGGCAGGTGTCGAGCTTGTAGGCGTAGAACGTCTTCAGCACGAGCGCGTGCAGCGCCGCGAGGAAGGCGACTTCCGGCCGTTCGCCCAGCACTTGGCGGAGCGCGACGGTGCGGAACGCGGTCAGCTCGGTCAGGAGCCGGTCGGAGATGGGAGTGAGCCCGTCCTCCTCTTCCGGTTCGGCCGCGGGCTCGGCGACGGCGCTGACAAACGCATTGCCCTCGTGGTCGGCGGAAGCGGACATGGCGCGTACATCGGCGCTCGCCTCGTTCTCCGCCTCGGCCAAGGGCGCGGGCTCGATCGGCAGCTCGTCTTGGGGCCGGACATAGCCGCGCTCGACGACAAGGCCGCCGTCGCGGTCGATGCTAACAAACGCGCCGGCGCGCGCCATCTCGGCGGGATCGTAGGCGATGGGGCGCCTGTCGATCGCCTCGATCGCGGTCTCGAGTTCGCCCAGCCGCTGGTCGATTTCGTCGGGCAGCTCGGGCGCGTCCTCATACTCGGCGACCAGGCCGTCATACTCCGCCTGGAGCGCATCGCGCGTGGCCTGCTCCTCCTCGGTGATGCCGATCGGCTCGCCGCGGAGCTGGCGCAGGCCGTATGTGTGCCCGTACGGGAAGTCCGGCGAGACCTCGACCCAGCGCCAGCGCTCAGCCTCGACGCGCGTCGCCTCCTCGCGAAGGCGCTCCGCCACCATCATGCCGACGAGGCCGACATCCTGCAGCCAACCGCCGTCGTCGCCCTGGAACAGGTCGCGCATGACGCAGCCCCCAGCCTCGACATAGGCGTCGATGCCGATGAACTGCGCGCGCTTGTCCGACGCGCGGACGGCGCCCTCGGTCAGCATGCGCCGGATGGTGAAGGGCTGCTTGTCGTACGACTGGCAGAGCCGCTCGAACACTTGCTCCTGTCGCTCATGGTCGCCGTTGACCGTGAACGCCATCAACTGGTCGAGCGTGAGCCCGTCCTCGGCATAGACGTCGAGGATCTTCGGCGACACGGACGCCAGCTTCAGCCGCTGCTTGACAACCGCCACCGACACGAATTGGTGGGCGGCAATCTCCTCCTCGGACTGGCCCTTCTCGCGAAGCGCCAGGAACGCGCGGAACTGATCAAGCGGGTGCAAGGGCGCACGCTGAATGTTTTCCGCGAGGGAGTCCTCCTCAGCGTCGCCCTCGGTGCGCACGATGCAGGGCACCGGCGCGGTCTTGGCGAGCCGCTTCTGCTTGACCAAAAGTTCGAGCGCCCGGTAGCGACGGCCGCCCGACGGCACCTCGAACATGCCCGTCGCCTGACCAACCCCGTCCACCACTGCGCGGACGGTGAGGCTCTGGAGCAAGGTCCGGCGCGCGATATCCTCCGCCAGATCTTCTATGCCGACGCCGGCCTTGATCCGGCGCACGTTCGACTGCGACAGCACGAGCTTGTCGAACGGGATGTCGCGCGAAACGCTGAGCGCGAGCTTGGGTTGAGACTTTGCCATTGCACTTCTCCGCGACGGGCGGCCGAGAGCCTCTCTCCCAGCCTCAAACCCGTCACGGAGCGCAGCGCCGCCCTCTTCCTCTAAGGAGGAGAAGACGGCGCGCGCGGGCTGAAATCTTCGGGCCGCCTAGTTGACGCTGGCGAGTAGCTTGGAGGCGCGAGCCTCCAGCTCGAGCCGGGCGTCCTGATGCGGGCGGGTGCGCGCCAGCGCGGTGATGCCCTGCACGAAGTCGAACACGCTCTCGGGCGGCCGGCCCTCCTCGTCGAGCACGGTAGCGATGATCTTCTCCGTCACCGGCTTGGAGAAGCCGCGCTTTCTGAGGAAGCTCTCTCGGTCCTCGTCCTTGCGCGCTACGATCGCCTCGCGCGCCGCCTTGATGCCGGCCATGAACGCCATGGGCGAGCTGTCGGCGAAGCGGGTCAGCGCGGGCGCGGCCTGGTGCGCGAAGCGGTGGCCAGCGAACTTGCTGTGTCGGATCGAGATCTCCTCGAAGCCCTCCGCGCCCCAGATGTTGCGGTTCATGCAGACGGCGCGCAGGTAAAAGCTCGCGATACCGAGCGTCTTCGAGCCGACCTCCGAGTTCCAGGCATAGAAGCCGCGGAAGTAGAGGTCGGGGTCGCCGTTCGGCAGCCGTCCCGCCTCGATCGGGTGGGCGTCGTCGACCAGGAACAGGAAGACGTCCCGATCGGACGCATAGAGCGTTGTCGTATCCTTCGTCACCTCGACGAACGGGTTGTGGGTCATGGTCGACCAGTCGAGCAGGCCCGGCACCTTCCAGCGTGTGTCGCCCGTGCCGTTCCCGGCGATCTTCATGACAGCGGCGACCAGCTCGTGGTCCCAGATGCGGCCGTAGTCGGGGCCGGTGACGGCGCGCAGTTCGACACGTCCATCGTCGGCCTCCAGCGTCTTCACGAGTTCGGTCCGGTGCGACAGCAGCCCGTGCTGCATGTTGATGCCAGCTAAGGGCGCCGGGAGCTGGCGAAGGTAACCGGCGGGCACGCCGAGCAGGCTACAGATCTGGCCGAACGACCAGTGGGGGGGCGCGATGGGCTCGGGCGCGCCAGGCACGACGAGGCTCAGGCGCTCTGCGTCGTCGCGGGCAGCTTCGACGCGGATGGCGCGGCTCTCGACGGTGCGGGCGGTGGCGCGCTCGGTGCGAGCGCGCACCGCCTCGTAGAGCTCGGTCAGCGAGAGGTAGCGCTCGTCGTCGGGCCGCGAGAACCACTCGGATGACACGCGTCCGATGCGCTCGCCGCGGCTGATGTCGACCTTGTACGCGCCGGACGCGCGTTCGCGGGCGCCGGCCTGGCCGGCCGGAATGACTTGCTGAAGCATAGGAGGTCTCCGTGACGGGCCGGCCGGGAGCCTCTCTCTCGGCCATCAACCCGTCACGGCGACAGCCGCCGTTCTCTCGCTCTACAGTTCTGTTAACTGGGCAACACAGCCGGATGGCCAGGTATTCCTTCGTCGATGACATTTGACGAAGTGCGGCCTAGTTGCAGCCGTGCGCGATTGGATCGTGACGGGCTGGCTTCCGCGCAGCATCTGTCGCTATGTTCCGTCTGCCATTTCGAGGGTAATGCAGGTTTGAGACCGGTGACATATTCGTTTTTGGAAGCCGCGCACTGATGGCGTTGGAGCCCTCGCGCGGCTTTACGGTCGCCGCGCGCACAATTTTGGAGCTTGGCGCGGAGCTGATCAGCAGCGATGCGATCGCCCTCTACGAACTCATTAAGAACGCCTACGACGCGGGGTCTAAGAGAGCGGTCGTTCAGGTGGTGAGCGTCTTCCGCCACAGCTCGCTTCGCAATCAGCTGGCACGCATCGAGGCCGCTCGTGCCTCGCTGGAACGAGATGCTGATGTCGACGACGATGAGGAAGAGGAGGCGCCGGACGAGGAGGAGCTCGTCGCCAAGCTCATAGGCGAGATTGTCGGCTTGGTGGACGACACAGCGCCGGATGATGAGCGCCGCGCCTTTGCCGAAGCGGTAGGCGATGCTGAGACCCTCCAGGACCTCGAGGATCGCCTAGCCGATGCCTACGACCGTCTGAATCTGCTTGAGATTGTCGACAGCGGCGAAGGCATGTCGCAGCAGCAGCTCCGAGATGTCTTTCTGACGATTGGCACGCGCTCGCGCTTAGAGGGCGGGGGGCAGCGCCACTACGTTGGAGGCAAAGGTATCGGCCGGTTGTCGACAATGCGCCTGGCCAACCACCTTACGGTTGTGACGACACGCTCTGGCGAAGAGCGTTGGAACGTCCTCCGGATCGATTGGAACCGGT
The DNA here is from genome assembly GCA_041730635.1 of Cypionkella sp. Taxonomy (GTDB): domain Bacteria; phylum Pseudomonadota; class Alphaproteobacteria; order Sphingomonadales; family Sphingomonadaceae; genus Tsuneonella. The sequence goes on along the minus strand of JBGSBH010000001.1, from coordinate 20,314 downwards.
TCACCCACGCCTCTTCCGAGCGTTTGGAGGACATTCGGATTGAGCCCGAGCCCGGTGAGTGGAAGGAGGATCCGAGCGAGCAGGGTACGCGGATAGAGCTGCGCTCGTTGAACGCTGATTGGGATGTGGAGCGCGTGCGCCGGATCGTCGCCAGTCAAATGGACCGGCTGTTCGATCCGTTCACCGACAAAGCACGCTATCCGATCGTCATCAGGGTGAACGGCCGCAACGTGCCGATCCCGACCTTCGAGCGCCGCCTTCTCACCGAGGCTCAGGCGAAGGGTGATATCAACTACTACATCGACGAAGAAGGCCCACACTTCGTCTTCACGATCGACTATCTGGCTTACGGTCGGACGGTGACAATACACTGGGACCAGGACGATCTGCTGGGTATCACGGCCAACGAAGACATCTCGCTCGCCGCAATGCGTTCGCTCGGACCGTTCACGGCGCACTTCCATTGGTTCAACCGTCAGAAGCTGACACAGCTCGATGGCGTCGGCACGCGCGCGGAGGTTCGCGACATCGTGAACCACTGGGCGAACGGACTGCTCATGTACCGCGATGGGTTCAGGGTGAATCCCTATGGCGGGCCGAACGACGACTGGCTGGGCATCGACTTCCGCGCGCTGGGTTCAAGCGGGTATAAGGTCAACCGCAAGCAGTTGATCGGCGCTGTGAACATATCGTCGCGCGACAATCCGCGGCTGATCGATCAGACCAATCGGGAGGGCCTTCGCACCAACGAAGAGAAGGCGCTGCTGGTGCTCATGCTCCAGAAGGCGATCACCGAAACGTTCCGTAATTTCCTGAACGCCGTCGAGCGGGAGGAGCGGGCGAAAGCGCGGCTGGACGTCAAGGACACCACGGCGTTTCTCGAAAGCGTGTCGGCCCGGACGCGGCGCACGCTTAAGCAAATCCGCAGCATAGTACCCGCGGAGCGCGCCGGCGACATGGACTTTCTCGACAGCACCTATGAGGCGCTCGAAGAGCGGCTCCGGACGGCGCGCGACGCGCTCACCACCGCCGAGCGGGAGCAGCGCGACTTGGTCAATCTGGCTGGCATCGGCTTGTTGGTCGAGATCGTGTCGCACGAGCTAGGCCGCGTGGCCAAGCGCACGCTGGATGTCATCGGACAGCTCGAGCGGCGCAGCCTCCCCCGACCAGTGTCGTCGGCTTTCGACACGGTCGAAAGTCAGATGCTTGTGATCCGGAAGCGCTTGGACATGCTGGACCCGCTCAGCCCCTCAGGCCGCAATCGGCGCGAGGTATTCGACCTGCGCGAACTGGTCGAGGAGGTCCTCGCCTCCCATTCAAATCAATTCGAGCGCCACGGCATCTCGATACGGCTCGACTCAGGTCCGCAGCCGGAGGGGTCGTTTCGCATCCGCGCGGTGAAGGGGATGATCGTCCAGGTTCTTGAGAACCTGATCGACAACTCTGTCTTCTGGCTGAAGCAAAGGTCACGCGCCGATCCGAGCTTCAGCCCCAAGATCATCGTCGAAATAGACGCAGCCGACCAGGAGCTCCGGTTCACCGACAACGGCCCGGGGATACCCGTCGCTCGCGCCGAGGAGGTGTTTAAGCCGTTCGTCTCTTCCAAGCCGCCGGGCGAGGGGAAGGGGCTGGGGCTCTACATATCCCGCGAGATCGCGCGCTATCACAATAGCGACCTCTACCTTCTGGACACGCCGCGCGGCGGCCGTCTCAATACCTTCGTCCTCGACATCGATGGGTTGAATTGATGCAAATAGACCAAGCCCGTGCGATCTTCACCGAGAGGGGCGTCACTACTGCGCTGGTTGTCGACGACGTTTACGACCCATTCGAGCGGTATGAGCAGGAGGATCTAGAGCGGGGCTTCGCGCTGTTCGAAGCCAGCGATGACCTGGCACCAGCGTTCGAAGCAGTAGGCGGCGCGGTGCCCCCTGATCCGGAAAACCTGGGCGCGCAGATTGCGGCCTCGGTCGCGCTTGCAGAGGCTCTGGAGCAGGCGCGGCAAGGGGATGCGGGGCCCCTCCAGGAGCTCGGCAACGCCGTGTTCGGGCGGGTGGCGGATGACCGCGCGGGCCGGCTGAAGCCGCTCGAGGATTTAATACGGGTGTTGGGCGAGCTCGGCGTGACGGTGACTACGGTTGGCAGCGACGGGCCGGGCGGCCAGGGCGCACCCAAATATCCTCTGATCTTTATGGACTATTATCTTGGCTCGAAGGGTGCGCCATCGATCGAGAAGTCGCGGCAGCGCATCGAGGAAATCGTCTCGCACTACGGGCCGGACGAGATGCCGCTCGTTGTCCTGATGTCGTCGGAGCTCAAGAAGGATAAGGAGGCCGGCAAGTTTCGCGAACAAGCGAAGCTCTTAGGCTCACAGTTCAAGTTCGCTCGCAAGGCCGAGTTCGAGGACGATAGCATGGAGTTCGTCAGCTCATTGGCGACGATGGTCCGCTTCTTGCCTCAGACGAGAACGATTGGCGCCTTCGTCAAGGCTTGGTCGGGAGCGCTTTCGGATGCGATCAAGGATTTCGAGAAGGCCGTGATGGGCCTGGATCTTCAGGACTACTTCCAGATCAGAACCAAGCTCGGCGAGGATGCAGCTGCGCGCTTTGGCGATCACGTCAGCGGGCTCTTCGACGGTTTTCTCCGCCGGCTTGTGGAGGATAAGGCCGGCCTGCGCTCTGCGACCGCCTCCATGAACGCACTATCCTTTGCCGGCCGGCCGCCCTCGCCGTTCGCCCCAAGTGAGACGGTGGTGAAAATGGCCGATGCGGCGGCCTTTCAATCATTGCCAGAGCCGCTTCCCGCTCAGCCCGGGCGGCTGGACGTGGAGCTGGGGGATGTCTTCATCAGCGATACCGGCACAGGCACCAAGCGCGTCAAGAAGGCGTGCGTCGTTATCTCTCAAGCCTGCGATCTGGAGCACGGAAAAACCCAGACGGTGCTCCTTCTTAAGGGTGTCGTGACGAAGCGGACTGGCGCGAAAGTGGATCGGGTCCCAGGGAACCGGCCGATCATCCGAACCGATCTGTTCATGCACGAGGGTGACAACCTCATCATTGACTGGGACGCATCCGATCTGATGACGCTGCCGGTGGATGGCTTTATCCGGCAAATGGGCGAGATGGCATATGAGAAGGTGGCGCGTCTCCGTTCGATGCAGGCGCTCGCGCTCCAGCAGCGCTTCGCTGCTCACTTAACGCGGGTGGGGCTGCCGGATAGTCCACCTCCGTACCGGTACCCGAACATCGAAGTCCTGATCAGGCGAGGCGGCGGCAAGGAGCGCCTATTTGATCCGGTGCGCAAGGGCGGTCTTGCATGTGTGATCGGTGACGAGCGGCAGGAGGTTGTGCTTCAGGAGCAGCTTTTGACACGTATCGCGACCTCGCTTGCAGGCGTGAATGAGGCAGGCCTGGACGCGGCTGAGCTTGAGAAGGCGCGAGCGCTGCTGGGTAACTGGCAGGAGCGCCAAAAGCTGCTCACCGTTAGCCTCGAGGGCAGCAAGGCACAAATCGGAAACGTCGCCATCATGGACCGCGAGACCCCGATGGCGGCCGGCGACGGGATGCCAAAAGACTCCTTCCTCGCGATCAGCCTCTACCCCTAACGCCTTTCCGGAGAGGCGACTGAAACGTGATCGGTCGGGCTGATCCAAGATCAACTTCGATTGACCTCTATGGAAAATATCCCATAGCGTTACGCACGGGATTCGACCCCGGGGAGGCGCGTCAATGGCGTGGCAGGCGACGCGACAGCGGCTTTCGAGCATGGGGGCAAACGAGGGTGATCAGGTTGAGGAGGACCATGCCGGCGCGCGAGCGCGGCTCGTTGAGGCGCTTCAGCTCGCCATGGCAGAACGCGGTATGACTCAGGTGCAAGCCGCACGTCTTCTCGGCACCGATCAACCGACGCTCTCGAAGGTACTACGGGGTCGGACGGCGAGCGTGAGCCTCGACAAGCTCGTTTCCTGGCTCCTGACTCTCGGGCGCTCGGTGGAAATTCGCGTGTACCAGCCTGCTGGCGACACGCGTTCGAGCTTCACCGCGACCTGCATCGGGGCGAGCGATGCCTGAGGCCGCGACACGTTCGGGCGACGTCCGCCCGATCTATCTCGATCATCAATCTACCACACCGGTCGATCCCCGCGTCGCGGCTCTTGTTGTCGATGTGATGACGACGCGCTTCGGCAATGCCGCGAGCGTCGATCATCTTTATGGTGAGGAGGCGTCCGCTCTTGTGGAGGATGCCGCCGCCGGAGTGGCGGGGCTGGTCGGTGCGTTGCCAGACCAGGTTCGATTCACCTCGGGCGCTACGGGGGCTATCCGCCTCGCGCTGGAGATCGCTCGATCGAAGCTTGATGGGCCGATCCAGATCGTCACTTCGCGCGCCGAGCACAAAGCCGTGCTGGATGCGATTAAGCGGCTGGTGTCGATAGACGCAGCTCGGGTAAGTTGGCTGCCTATCGACGGGTACGGTCGGGTCGAGCTGGGCGGGATTGAGGCCGCTCTTGCGACTGGTGCCGATCTCCTGTGCATGATGGCGGCCAACAACGAGGTAGGAACGCTCTACCCGATCGAAGCTGCAGCCGAACTGGCGCGCGATGCAGGGGCGGAAATCCTTGTCGACGCAACGCAGGCCGCCGGCCTCGTCACAATCGAGGCTGATTCCTGGGGCATCGATTACCTCGTGCTCAGCGCGCATAAGCTCTACGGCCCTAAGGGCATCGGTGCGATGGTCGGCCCTTCGGCGCGGAGCAACGCCGCCGAAGAATCCTCCGGGCATGCAGGGACTACGAACGTACCCGGAGCCGCGGGATTTGGCCTCGCTTGCGTCATCGCTCGCGAGGAGCGAGCCGAGTTCGAGCCTCATCTTCGCTCGGTGCGCGATCGGCTTGAGACGGCGCTGTTGGCGGAACTCCCGGACCTAGTGGTGAACGGCGACCGAGCGCGTCGCTTGCCGCACAACCTTCATGTGAGCGTACCCGGCGCGCCCAACCATGCCGTCGTCGCGAGACTTCGCCGCGAGGTTGCGATCTCGACCGGAGCAGCCTGCACCTCCGGCGCGCAGGAGCCCTCGCATGTGCTCCGGGCCATGGGACTGTCGGACGAGCTGCAGGAGACGGCGCTTCGTATCTCGCCCGGGCGAGGCACCTCGTTGCAGGATGCGGACCGGGCCGCTGAGGCTATCATTCGGGCCGCGCGCGCCGTCCGGTCGGAAGTGAGGGAGTATGCGTGATGTCCGCCGCTGAACTGAGCGGGCCACGAGCAGGCGCGATGAGATTCTCGGGGCATGAGACCTTCGCGTGCCGCTATGCCTGGCTGCCAAAGGCATACCGCGGCCTTGCGACTAACCCGGCCCTTTTCGCCGACGAGGACGCGGCGATCACGGAACTCGGGTTGGGCAAGAACATGGTGCGGGCGCTGCGCTTCTGGGCAGAGGTGATGGGCCTCGCCAAGCCTGATGGCAGAGCGTTGCAGCTTACCGAGTTTGCCCACGAGATCTTCGGCCCGAGGGGCCAGGACCGTTTCATCGAGGATGTCCGCACGCTCTGGCTGCTGCATTGGAAGCTTGCCTCCAGGCACGAGAATGCGCTGTTTGCCTGGCGCTTCCTGCTCAACCATTGGCCATACCCGGAGCTTACGCGCACCGAAGCGCTTGCGGCGTTCACCCGAGAGTCGCTCCGGCTGGGGCATTCGCACAGCCAAGTGACCTTGTCGCAGCACCTCGATGTATTTCTGCACACTTATCATCCAGCGCGAGGAAGCGGCGTCGGTTTGGAAGACTCGCTCGACGGCCCCTTGGTGGAGCTTTCGCTCCTCCAAGCGATCGGTGAGCGCAAAGGCGAGAGCGGACGCTTCGAGACGGTGTTTGCCTTCCGACGCGAGCCCAAGCGCGAGATCAGCGCCGCTCTGTTTGCCTATTGCCTTGCAGACTTTTGGACGCGGTTCAGGCCGAACGAGGACACGCTGACGCTGCGAGAGGTGACTGTCGGCGTCTGCTCACCGGGACAGATCTTCAAGCTGCCCGAGGACGATGTGCGGACGCGGCTGGAGGCCTATGGCGCCGACCCGAGAAGCCCGTTCACCTACCAGCCGTCTGCCGTCCAAGGCTTGTTGTCGCGCCGCAAGGGCGTTTCCGCGCCCAGCCTTGCTGAAGTGTACGAAGAGGAGATGGCATATGTCTGACGCAGGGGCGGCCATCGTCGACCTTTTCCGGATCCCCAACCGCTTTCTTCGGTCGGTGCAGCTCGAGCGTGACTTCGTCGATGAGGCAGCGCTCGAGAATTATATCCTCACTCCCTCGATGGCTGAGGCGTTTGCGCGCGTCGCAGACGGCCTTCGTATCGCGTCCGGGCGTCGTGCTTGGCGCGTCACCGGTGACTATGGCGTTGGCAAGTCTTCCTTCGCGTTGGTGCTGGCTCAGCTTTTGAGTGGCCGACGCGGCACCGCGCTCGACCGGGTCGCTGCGGCCTTAGGCTGGACCGCGCGGTTCGCCAATGGCGCCCCGAAACTGTGGCCGATCTTGGTGACGGGATCGCGTGGCAGCCTCGTGCCGGCGCTGGCGCGCGGCGTCGGTGAAGCGCTGGCGTGTCAGGCATCGCTCGCGAAGCGAAAGAGCCGCGCGGTCGAGTCACTGCGCCTGCGCGCAGAGGACGTCGCGGCGAACGGCGGGCCAGGCGACCTCGAAGCGTTGATCGGGCAGGTCCGGGAGCTGGCGGGCAGCGACGGTGCCGGCGTTCTCCTGATCATCGATGAGCTGGGCAAGTTCCTCGAACATGCCGCACAGCATCCGGATCGCGAGGACGTATTCGTGCTTCAGCGGCTCGCCGAGCTGGCAGCTCGCAGCGGAGGTCAACCTTTCGTGTTCTTGGGGCTGCTGCACCAAGGCTTCCAAGCCTATGCAGAGCGTTTACCGGCAGTTGCCAAGCACGAATGGGACAAGGTCGCGGGTCGCTTCGAGGAGATCGTCTTCGATCAGCCGCTCGCGCATACCGCCGCGCTCGTTGCCGGTGCGCTCGACGTTCAGACCAAGCGCCTGCCCACTGCCGTCCGAGACGCGGCGCGAGCAGCGGCAACGGCCACTTCGGCGACCGGATGGCTCGGCGGCGGCACCACCGGAGCCGCGACGCTCGATGCAGCGCGGCTGTACCCGCTCCATCCGACGCTGCTGCCAGTTCTCGTCCGCTTCTTTGCCCGCTTCGGTCAGCATGAGCGATCGCTGTTCGGTTTTCTTCTGTCGTCGGAGCCTTTTGGGCTGCAGGCGTTTGCCAGTCGGAAGCCGGGCGCTGAAGTCTGGTACGGCTTGGCGGAATTCTATGACTATGTCCGAGCTTCGTTCGGGCATCGCTTGGCAGGTGCCAGCTATCGCAGCCACTGGGTTCGCATCGCCGAGACGATCGACGGCATCACTGAGGCCAGCGCGCTCGAGATGGAGCTCCTCAAGGCCGTCGCGATCCTCAATTTGGTCGACGCCGACGACCTTCTTCCGACGACCGCGGCGCTGGTCGCCGCCTTCTCACACTTGCCGGGCGAGAAGGTGCAGGCCGCCCTGGCTCAATTGCGCGATCGAGGCTTCCTCTTTCAGCGTGGACTCGCAGGCGCGTTGCGGCTCTGGCCGAACTCCAGCGTCAGCCTGGATGCAGCGCTCGACAAGGCTGTTCGTGCACTCGGGCCGGTCGAGACCGTTGCTGGCGCCATCGAGCCGTTCCTGGATAAAGAGCCGGTGCTTGCTCGCCGCCACTATGTCGAGAAGGGGACGCTCCGGTACTTCGAATTGCGCTATGCAGCGGCCGCAGCCCTCAAGGACAGTCTGAAGAAGGCCCCCGAGGGAGATGGCGCGATTGTGATCGCGCTCGCGGATACCGAGCAGGAGCGCGAACTCGCGCTTAAGGGGGCGGGCGATGCTCCTTATAACGAGCGGAAGGATGTGATCGTCGGCATCACCCAGCCTCTCCTAGGGTTGGCGCCGGAGCTTCAGGATTTGAGATGCTGGCAGTGGGTCGCTGACAACACGCCGCAGCTCGCGGATGACGCCTATGCGGCCGCCGAAGTCGCCCGGCAGCTCACCAGTGCGCGTCGCGCCCTGGCCACCCGCTTGGAAGAGCTCCTGGGCCTACGGAGCGGGGTCGCGACCGATGTTTGCTGGTACCGCGCGGGCGAGACCGTCCGCTCGCCGAAACGCGGTGGGCTGACGGCGCTCCTCTCGGAGGTCTGTGATGATCTCTATCCGAAGGCCCCAAAGATCTCGAACGAGCTGCTCAACCGGAATACGTTGAGCAGCGCGGCTGCCGGCGCGCGGATGCGCCTCATTGAGGGCCTGTTCAATGCACCGGACGATCCCCTGCTCGGGATCGACCCCGTGAAGGCGCCGCCAGAGAAGTCGATGTATCTCTCGGTGATCCGGAAGGGCGGCATCCACGTTCAGGTCGACGACCGCTACCGGATTGTGGAGCCTACGAAGAACGACCCGCTGCGGCTGCGGCCGGCGTTCGATCGCATCATCGATATGATCGAAGACGCGCGGGGTGACCGCGTTTCCGCTCTGACGATCCTTGAGGGATTGCGAGTAAGTCCTTGGGGCGTACGTGCCGGCGTCGCACCGCTCCTGCTGGCCATCATCCTTCGAACCCGCTCGCACGAGCTGGCCGTCTATGAGCACGGCACGTTCCTGCACCGCTTCGGGCCCACCGACTTCCTTCGGCTCACGAAGGCGCCAGCAACATTCGAGGTGCAGCATTGCCGGATTGCCGGGGTGCGCTCCGAGGTCTTCAGCGAACTCGCGCAAGCCTTCTCAAAGCCGTCGGAAGGCCGAGCCCCAGACATTCTCGACGTCGTTCGGCCGCTTTGTCAGTTCGCAGCCCAGCTCCCCGACTACACCAGGCGCTGTACGTCGCTCAGCCGTGAGGCGCTCGGCGTGCGCGACGCTTTGCTGTCCGCGCGGGAGCCGGCCACGATGCTCTTCACAGACCTCCCGAAAGCATGCGGGGTCGAGGCGTTCTCGCCCGACGAGGAGAGCGATGGCGAGCGCGTTCGGCGCTTCGTGTCCGCGCTACACGTCGCAGTCGGGGAGCTCCGTGGCGCTTACCCTGAGCTGCTCGCGCGGATCATTGCTCAGGTCGCCCAGGCAAGCGGTTCGGAGGCGGCCACCTTCGATCGCGCTCGTCTGGCCTCGCGTGCCGCTCGCGTATCGCTCGCGGCGCGCGAGCCGCGTTTGCGGACCTTTGCGCTGCGGTTGCGCGACCCTGGCCTGTCCGACGAAGCTTGGGCGGAGGCGCTGGCGAGCTTCGTGGTCGCGAAACCGCCGGCCCGGTGGGCCCCGGGTGATGAGACGCGCTTCGGAGAGGAGATCGGCGCGCTGGCTGAGCTCTTCCACAAAGTGGAGGGGACAGCCTTTCTCGGCGAAGGCGGCACACCCGTCGCGGAGGCGTTACGGCTTAATCTTACCCGTGGTGATGGCGAGGATCGCATGCGGGTCATCGAGCCGCGTCCCGACGATCGCGACCTGGCCGCTGAAGCCGAGCTGATCCGTGGGCGGCTTCCGCAGGATCGCCTCATGCGGCTTCAACTGCTCGCCCACTTGATGTGGGCGGATCTCGACGCCGCGGCGCAACCTGAGGCGGTGGCCCAGCATGCCGAGAGAAGGCGCAAGTGACCGCCGCCTCCGACGCGTCAGTGCGGCACGTACTCAGCCTGTCTGGTGGCAAGGACAGCGCGGCGCTGGCAATCTACCTGCGCGATCGCGTGCCGGAGATGGAATACATCTTTCACGACACCGACAAGGAGCTGCCCGAGACCTACGACTACCTCGCGCGTCTGGAAGCGATCCTGGGCAAACCGATTGTAAGGACCTCGCCGGTCGACACGTTCGACCACTGGCTGACGGTGTATCGGGGGATGCTGCCGTCGAACCATCGCAGATGGTGCACGAAGGTGCTGAAGCTTAAGCCCTTCGAGAACTATATCGGCGACGGCCCTGTCGTGAACTACGTGGGATTGCGGGCCGACGAGAAGCGGGTGGGCTACATCAGCACCAAGCCGAATATCACGGCTGTCTATCCCTTCCGGGAGGATGGCCTCGTGCGTGCAGACATCATCCGCATCCTTGAAGACTCAGGCTTGGGCCTGCCGCCGTACATGGATTGGGGCCGGTCGAGGTCTGGCTGTTTCTTTTGCTTCTATCAGCAGAAGATCGAGTGGGTTCGGCTGCGCGAGACCCACCCCGAGCTGTTCGACCGCGCGAAGGAGTATGAGGAGCGCGCCGTGCAGTTCGGCGAGCAGTTCTACTGGTGCCAGAACGAAAGCTTGGCGGAGCTGGAACAGCCCGAGCGCATGCAGCAGATCAGGGAGAACTGGGAGGCGTCGCAGGCTAGGGCCCGCGCGAAGCGCCGCAACGTTCCGCTGGTGGAGTCGCTCGGTGGTTTGGAGCCTCAGGATGATCCGGCTCTGCGCGATGGCTGCCTGATCTGCTCTTTGTGAAATTCGAAAACGTTAGCGGCAGCGGCGCCCTTCGGGGCGGCACTCACGGCCCGACCCGCACGGACCGTAATGATGGGGGGATGACAAAATGATCGCGTTTGCTGGCCGCGGTGCGGTGGAACTCCGATGCTGGGTCGAGCGGGGATGCCCCGTCCAGATCAGGGTGCCTGGAGCAGGCCGTGGCGCGCAGCACCCATCGACCAACTCCAGCCGCTCGTAGGTACCCCCGCTGATGCGTGATTTGTTCATGCGCCTACTGAGCGCCGGTACCGAAGACGAGGTTCAAGCCATCCTGGACGGCCTGGGGCTCGCTTCCGACGACACCAAATGGAAGCCCTACGGCGACAACGAGTCCTTCTACGGTGTCGTCGAGAACCAGCAGGCGCATCCTGTTCCGGCTCTCGTCGAGAAGATCACGAACGGCATCGATGCGATTCTCGAGAAGAGGGTGCTCCAGGACGGGATCGACATCCGGTCCGCTCAGGCGCCGCGCAGCGTGGCTGACGCACTCGATCGTTATTTCCCGGATCACCGCAACTGGGACCTGGGGGACGCTCGGCGCCGACAGGCCCGCGATCTCCAGATCGTGGCAAGCGGCCCGCGCCGTGACACTTCGCTGCTTGTCTACGACAACGGGGTTGGCCAAGCGCCAGAGGCCTTCCCGGGCACGTTCCTGTCGCTGCTCCGCGGCAACAAGAACGATGTCCACTTCGTGCAGGGCAAGTACAATATGGGCGGCGCCGGGGCGATCGCCTTCTGCGGCGACCGCCGCTTCCAGCTGGTCGCCAGCAAGCGCTACGACGGGTCGCAGCCGCTCGGTTTCACTCTGCTGCGGCGGCACCCACCGAAGCTCGCGCAGGCGGCCAATCGCAAGAACACCTGGTATGAGTATCTCGTATTCGACGGGAAGGTCGCTGCGGTCGACATCGGCGAGTTGGACGTCGGCCTGGAAGGGCGACGGTTCACGACAGGCTCGCTGCTGAAGCTTTATTCCTATCGGCTGCCGGAGGGCGCGCGGTCGATCATCTCGCGCGACTTGAATCTCAGTCTAAACGAGTTCCTGTTCGAGCCGGCGTTGCCTTTCCTGACAGTCGACAACAACCAGCGGTATCCGGACAACCGAGCGCCGATCACGCCGGTTTACGGGTTGAAGCGCCGTCTGGAGGCGGACACCGAAACGGTCGAAACGCGGTTCTCGGAGGTTTCGAGAACAGCGGAGCTGGGCGAGCTTCGTGTCACCGTCTACGTATTCAAGGCGCGCTCGCGCGGCCAGGGTGTCAAAGAGACGAAGCAGTACATTCAGCGCGAGTATTTCAAGAACGGCATGACCGTGCTGTTCTCTTTGAACGGCCAGGTGCACGGCTCATATTCATCTGAGTTCGTCACCCGCGCTCTTAAGATGCCGCTTCTCAAGGACTACCTGCTCATCCACGTCGACTGCTCGCGTCTCGACCTGGAGGTCCGCAACGAACTGTTCATGGCGTCTCGCGATCGGCTCAAGGCTGGCGACAAGGCGGATGCGATCCGAAAGCATCTGCGTGAGATCCTCGCCGACAGCGACCTCAAGGAGATCGCGAAGCGGCGGAAGTCGAGCCTCAACGTCGACGATGCTGACGCAGGCAAGATGCTCCGGGACCTGACCCGCAACATGCCGATGAACGATGCGCTGACGAAGATCCTGCGTCAAACCTTCGACCTTCCTGGCCAGAAGCCGGGCACAGCGCAGAAAGAGGAGCGCGACGAGCGGCAGAAGCCAAAACGCGAACCTCGCGAGGTGCCCCCGTTTCATCCGCAACGCTACCCTTCCGCGTTCCGGGTCAAGGGTGGCGACGCGGCGGAGAAGGGGCTCAAGCTTTTTAAGCTGCCGCAGGGCGGCAACCGCACAATCTCGTTCGCGACCGACGTTGAGAACGAGTATTTCGATCGGACCGATGATCCCGGCGACATGAAGCTCGCGGTCATGCGCCCTTCAGGCAAGGGCCAAAGTGGAGGCGGCACTCCGGACTTGGCAGGCGAGGGTGACCTCCTGGATGTCGTTCGCGCGAGCCCTGTCGACGGCACGATCAAGGTGGGTGTGCGCGCGACGGCCGAGATGAAGGTCGGTGATGCCGTCGAGCTGCACGCAACACTCACAAGCCCGCAAGGGGATCTTACCGAGACACTCTTGGTTCGAATTACCGATCCCGAGCAGAAACCTCCGCGCAAGGAGCCAGATGTCGAGCCGCCGCTCGGCATACCTGAGCTCGTCCTGTGCTCACGCGAGGGCGGGCCGGGGCTCAAGTCATGGGAGGAGATCGCCGAGGCGGGCGTGGAGATGGACTATGAGACCGTTGTCTACCCCTTCGTCGAGGAGGACAAGCTGTCGCGCATATGCATCAACGTCGACAGCAAGGTGCTGAAGGACTTTAATTCGAGCGTTAGATCGTCGGAAGCCGTCGAGCTGGCCGAGCGCCGCTACATCAGCTCTGTCTATTTCCATACCCTGTTTCTCTTCGCGACCACCAAGTCGCGAAAGTATGATCTGCAGCGTAAGGACGGGGAGACCAGCCGGGATGTTGATGTCTCGGAATACATTTCGGATCTGTTCAGTGCCTCCTATGCGCAGTTCCTTCTCAACTTCGACACCGCGGACCTGCTCGAGGCTATGGCCTAGGCCAGTTGGGAGAGGCTCGAAGGATGGAATCGACTGCTCAGCCGGACGACAAACCCGAGTCAGCTTCGGGCGAACACTCCATCTGCCCTTGCGGCGATCCCAACTGCTGGGGACGGATTTCCTATCCGCACCCGTTCAAGGTCAATGCGACTTTCGAGGAGCCGGACGCGAGCGACCTGGCTGGCTACTTCTCCGTGCGCACGACATCCTGGGAGTGGGACAGCGAGCGAACCGACCTGCACGACGTACTCAGCCTACTCTGGGGCGTGAGCCTGCGGGTCCGCGATGCCGCTTCCGTCCACTTGCTTGCGGAGCTCAATCCGGCAATCGACATCGACAGTGAGATCTACGCGCGTGTGCTGGTACCTCGGCAAGAAGGAGCATTGGCGACGTTGCGCCAGCGGGCCTACCTAGAGGCGCTAAGCGCTGAGGCATACGCCGCAGACAAGCTCGTGAAGGACGTGTTCGGCGTCGCCGCCGCGGGCCCCGACGATCCTCGCGATGGCGGCGCGACGTACCGCGACCCCCCTAGTTGGGTTGCGGCCGTGCGCAGGCGGCTGAGGTTACCGGATATAGGGAACTGGGAGTTTAACCACCGTTACGCGTTCGGCTGGCGAGCCTTCACATCGCTGAAGCGCGGGGTCAGCATCGTTAATCTGGGAGCTGCTCCCGCCGAGCGGCTGCGAGAGGCTGTTGCGGGCTTCAAGCCGAAGGTCGCGCATCTCGATAGCGCGATCGCATATCGCACCGATCACTTGGTCAACGCCGTCCAACGTTCTGGCCTGCAGAAGGCCAGGTCGCTCCTGCAGCTGGTCGAGGATGGCGCAACTGACGCGCTGGTGATCCCGATGGAGAGCCATTTCGCGCTTCTGGGTCGCACGACTCTCGTCGCTTTGGCCTCTGAGAGCGGCGCACGCGCCTTTGAAGCGGCTCGGGTCACGGCCGAGGAGCAGCGGGAAAGCGAGGCCGCCGTTTTCATGGCCGACGCCCGTGTGGAGTGGTCCGATCAGCTCGATCCAGAGCGCTTCGAGGAGCTTGTGGGAGAGCTTCTGGCGCGTGAGCCGGGCGTGCACTGGGTAAGGCAGGTCGGGGCGACCCGCGAACCGGATGACGGTCGCGACTTCCTGGCTGACTGGTCCGTGCCGCCAGTGGGGCTCATGACCGCGGGCGTCGCGGACGGAGTGATGCCGCCGAACCAGCGACAGCGTGTGATCGTTCAGGTGAAGCTCAGGGGTAGAGGGGTCGCGCGGTCAGACCTGACAGGCATTCGCGACACGATTGAGCATCATGCAGCGGGCGGGATGCTGGTAGTTGGCTATCCGAACTTAACTGTACAGCTCACCGACCACCTCGACCGACTGCGCCGGAGCGGACGCTACTGGATGGACTGGTGGGGACGCCCTGAACTCGACCGACGTTTGCGCAAACATCCCGATCTTGTGAACCAGTACTCCGATCTCGTCAGGCTACGGTGATCCGAGTCTGAGGCTAACCACTGGCATCGGCGTTGGCCATTGAGGGATTCACGCGAATCTCGTTCGACTATACAGCTGGGAGCATAGTGAAGACGGTCACTTGCGGCGGGTAACGCGGGTCTGGGGACGGTTGGGTGCCGTGCTAGAGAAGAGTTGTGGCAAAGCAGTAGGTATCGGTTTTGTCCGGCGCGGGGCGCCAATAGTTCAGGCCGTCTCCCGCCAGGGGGGCGGCCTGAACTGTTTGTGGCCCGGCTCCGGAAATCAGCGCGCTTGCGCCGGCGGGCCGGGTGGGGCACCGGGGCGCGCGGGCCGCGCAACATTAGGCGGACGGGGGGAATTTGGCCGAAAGCGGCGATACGATCGATCTCGACCAGTTCGACGATGCCTCGGCCGAGCCCGGGGTGTGGCGCTTCGCCCGGGTCGACCGGGCGAGCGTGATCGTCGATGCGGAAGATTACTTCGCGCTGATGCAGAAGGCGATGCTGCAGGCGAAGAACCGGATCATGATGATCGGGTGGGATTTCGACACCCGCATTCATCTCGCGCTCGGCCGCCGCTGGTTCAGCCGCCCGTTCCGCCGCCGCTATCCGCGCCGGCTCGGCAGCTTCCTGATGTGGCTCGCGCGGCATCGCCCGGGCCTCGAGATCCGCATCCTCAAGTGGGGGCTGGGCGTGTTCCAGTTCGTCACCCGCGGCTACATGATCGTCGACGTGCTGCGGATGGCCGGGCACAAGGCGATTACCTTCAACTTCGACAACCGGCACCCGGTCGGCTGCTCGCATCACCAGAAGATCGTCGTGATCGACGACAAGCTGGCGGTGTGCGGCGGGATCGACATGACGATGGACCGGTGGGACACCCGCGAACATCTCGAGCGCGACCGCCGGCGGCGCCGCCCGCACGGGCGCCGCTATCGGCCATGGCACGCCGCGCCGATGATGCTCGAAGGCGATGCCGCGCGCCCGCTCGGCCTGCTGAGCCGCGAGCGGTGGCGGCGCGCCGGCGGGTCGGAGCTCGGCAACGCCGAGCTGCCCGACGAGAGCCTGTGGCCCGAAGAGCTGCCGGTGCAGTTCGAAAACGTCGAGGTCGGCATCGCCCGCACCTGCGCGCAGTACGACGGCAACTGCGAGGTGCGCGAGATCGAGCACCTGCTGCTCGAGCAGATCCGCGCCGCGCGCAAGTTCATCTATTCGGAAAACCAGTATCTCACCTCGCCGCGGATCGCGGAGGCGCTGAGCGCCCGGTTGCAGGAGGCCGACCCGCCGGAGATCGTGCTGATCCAGCCCGACGCGGCCGACGGCTGGCTCGAGCAGCAGGCGATGGATCACGCGCGCAACGTGCTGCTGCACTCGATCGAGCAAGTCGATCGCCAGCGGCGCTTCGGGCTGTTCGTGCCGTATACCGGCGAGACCAAGATCTATGTCCACGCAAAGCTGACGATCTTCGACGACCGCGTGCTGCGGATCGGCTCGGCCAACTGGAACAACCGTTCGATGGGCCTCGATTCCGAATGCGACCTGTTCATCGACTGTGCGCGGCCCGGCAATGCGCACGCCTGCGAGGCGATCGCGCGGCTGCGCCGCTCGCTGCTCGCCGAGCATTGCGGGCTGGCGGAGGACGAGGTCGCCCGCCTGCTCGAGGCGGACGGATCGATGCTGCGGCTGATCGAAAGCCATGGCGGCCGCCATGCCCGCCAGCTCCGCCGGTTCGTGCCGCCGCCGGTCGGCCCGGTCGAGGAGACGCTGGCCGGCTCGCAGCTGCTCGACCCCGAGCGGCCCAGCGAGATGTTCGAACCGTTTGCCAAGGGGGGACTGATGAAGCAGGGCAGCCGGGTGAGCCGCGCGTGGGCGCGGGCGAAGAAGAGGTTCGGCCGATGAGCAGCCTGGTGGGGCCCGATGAAGATCTCGAGGACGGCAAGCTGCCGGTCCCGGCCGAGGTGCAGCAGGCCATCCGCACGCTGATCCGATGGGCCGGCGACGATCCCGAGCGCGAGGGCCTGCGCGACACCCCCAGGCGGGTCGCCCGCGCGTGGAAGGAATACTGCCTCGGTTACGCGGAAGATCCGGCGCTCCACCTCAGCCGGGTGTTCGAGGAAGTCGGCGGTTACGACGAGCTGGTGCTGCTCAAGGACATCCCCTTCCAGAGCCACTGCGAGCACCACATGGCGCCGATCATCGGCAAGGCGGCGATCGCCTACATGCCCACCAACCGGGTGGTCGGCATCTCCAAGCTCGCGCGGGTGCTGCACGCGTTCGCGCGGCGGCTGCAGGTGCAGGAACGGCTGACCGCCGAGGTGGCGAAGTGCATCCAGGAGCATCTCCAGCCGCACGGGGTGGCGGTGGTGATCGAAGCGGCGCACAGTTGCATGACCGCGCGCGGGGTGCGCACCCCCGGGGTCGGGATGGTCACCAGCAAGCTGCTGGGCTGCTTTCTCGAGGACGAGCGCAGCCGGAGCGAGGTGCTCAGGCTGATGGGCTACTGACCGCCCGGCGCGCGAGCGCAGCGGCGCCCAGCCAGACGATGCAGCCGGCCGCGAGATCGGTGACGTAGTGCCCGCCGATCGGCGCCGTCGAGACGATCACCCCGGCGCTCCAGCCGATCCCCAGCCAGCGCCACCGGGTGTCGTGCAGCGCCTGCGCAGCGAGCAGCGCCAGCACGGTGTGGAACGACGGGAAGGTCACCACCCCGTCGAGGTCGGCGAGCCGCACCACGCCGCTCGCCCCGTCGCGGAAGTGCTCGAACGCCGCCAGGTGGTAGACGCCTGCCCCCACGGGAACCCCGCTTCCCTGCAGATCCTCCATCCCAAGATGCGCCATCGCGCCGATCGCCGGGAACGCCGCCGCGAAGATCGCCACCACCTGCATCGAGATGATCGCGGTGGCGGTGAGCTCCCACGCCTTGCCGGGACGGCCGGCGGCCACGGCGAGCAGGATCGTCAGCACCACCACGGGGCCCGAGAGGTTGTACATCGCCGCGAGCAGCGCGATCGCCCGCGGATAGGCGGCGAACGCGCGCACCGCCGCTTCGACGTCGAGGCCGAAGGCGGCGTCGAGCCGCACCAGCGCGGGGTCGATCAGCGGCGCGCCGAGGCGCAGGCCGGTGTTCGAGATCAGCCCGCACAACAGCAGCGCCAGCGTACCGCTGCCGACGATCGCCGCGGCGTGCGCCAGCCGGGGGTCGGGATAGCGCCGCGCGCACCAGCGCGACAGCGCGAGCATCGCCGCGGCGAGCAGTGCGAAGCGGGCGAACCCGGCGGGTTCGATCGTCATCCCTGCGGCGCGCACGATCGCCGCCGCGGCCACCGCCGCCCCGGCGAGCGTGCCGGCGATCAGCCGCGCCGGCGGTGAGAGCGCCGGCAGGCGGGCCCGTCGCGCAAGTGCGGGGAGGTCGGCGATCGCGCGGTTCACGGACGGGCGCGATAACGGCCATTCGTTGCGATCGGGTGAGCGCGTTGCGAAAACCACTTCCCCGGCGCCCGCGACCTGATAGGGGCGCGCCGCAATGCAAGGCCCGAGCGAACGCGAAGCAGCCGAGCACCGCCGTACGGCGGATGCTGCTGCGCTCGCGGCCGACGAAGCCGGGACGACGATCCTGGTGGTCGACGACGAGGTCCTGATCCGGATGACCGTCTGCGAAGAACTGGCCGACCACGGCTATCGCTGTCTCGAGGCGGCGAGCGGCGCCGAAGCGCTGCGGCTGCTCGCGGAGCGGAGCGACATCGCCCTGCTTCTCACCGACATGGGCCTGCCCGGTGGCCTCAACGGGCGCCAGGTGGCCGATAGCGCGCGCCAGGCCCGGCCCGGCCTGCCGGTGCTGTTCGTCACCGGCTACGCCGACCAGACCGCGCTCGCCGGCGGCACGGGCCCCGGCACCGCGGTGCTCGCCAAGCCCTTCCGCATGGCCGAGCTGGTCGAGACGGTGCGCGCGCTGATCGCGCGCTAGCAGCCGGGTCGCTCGGCGGCGGCCCGGCTGCACGGCCCACCGGCCTAGAGCTGGCCGAGCATGTGCTCCGCGCTCGAGACCGAGAAATCGCCCGGCGCCTCGACATTGAGTTCCTTCACCACCCCGTCCTCGACCACCATCGAGAAGCGCTGGCCGCGCTTGCCGAGGCCGAAGGCGCTGCCGTCCATCGTCAGCCCGAGCGCCTCCGCGAACTCGCCGTTGCCGTCGGCCAGCATGGTGATGTCGCCGCTGCCCGAGGCCTTGTTCCAGGCGCCGAGCACGAACGGATCGTTGACCGCGGTGGCGACGATCTCGTCGACCCCCTTCGCCTTCAGCTCGGCAGCCTTGTCGACGAAGCCCGGCAGGTGGCGCGCCGAGCAGGTCGGGGTGAACGCGCCGGGCACCGAGAACAGCGCGACTTTCTTGCCCTTGAAGTATTCGCCGCTCTGCACCGCTTCGGGGCCGTTCTCGGTCGCCTTGACCAGTTTCACGTCGGGCAGCCGGTCGCCCACCTTGATCGTCATGCCGCAATTCCTTTCGCTGCAGGGGCCAATATCCGCTCGCGGAGATAGCGCCGCGCGGGCGCCGCGCAAGGGCGCCGATCGTGGTGAATCCGGCTTCACCGTGCTCGTTTAACTGCGGGTAAACGGAGCGGCGCAGTCTCGCTGGAGGTGGGCAGGGGGTGCCCGCCGCAGGGAGCCCAGGGGGGATCATGAGGAAACCGAACACGATGGCGGCCGCGCTGGCCGCCGCGGCGGCGCTCGTCGTCATGCCGCAGCCGGCCGCGGCGCTTTCGCCGGATGACGCGAGCAAGCTGCGGCAGCTCGACATCATGCTGATGGTGACGTCGCTGCGCTGCCGCTTCGGCGCGGACGACTTTCAGGCCGACTACGAGCATTTCGCCGCCGCCCAGAACCCGCTGATGCAGGACGCGTTTCGTTCGCTGCAGGCCGATTACACCGCCCGCCTCGGGCTGGCCCGGAGCAAAAAGGCGCTCGACAGCATCAGCGTCGGCATGGCCAACCAGTACGGCCAGGGCCATCCGTGGCTCGGCTGCGGCGACCTCAAGGCGATGGCGCAGGACCTTGCCGCGACCCGCGATACCGGCCGGCTGGTGGCCGCGGCCGACGAGGCGCTGGCCGCGGCTCCGCGCGGCGCCCAGCTCGCGCTGCGGCGCTGAAGCAGGCAGGTCGCGCAGGCGGGGCGGGGCGGATGCGTCGCCCCGCCTCCCGCGCCGCGACATATAAAGGAAGCTTTATATTTGCCAACGGCGATGGCCGGCGCTAGGGGCGCGCGCATTCCCCGATCTGGAGACTTGCTGCCGTGGCCACTTCCGCCGACACCCTGACCCGCGATTACGTCGTCGCCGACATCGCCCTCGCCGACTTCGGCCGGGCCGAGATCGCCATCGCCGAGACCGAGATGCCGGGGCTGATGGCGCTGCGCGAGGAATACGGCGCGTCGCAGCCGCTGAAGGGCGCGCGGATCACCGGCTCGCTGCACATGACGATCCAGACCGCGGTGCTGATCGAGACGCTGGTCGCGCTCGGCGCGGAAGTCCGCTGGGCGACCTGCAACATCTTCTCGACGCAGGACCACGCCGCCGCCGCGATCGCCGCGCGCAGCATCCCGGTGTTCGCGATCAAGGGCGAGAGCCTCTTTTCATTGCCAACTCTTTTGCGGTTTCTGAAGGAATAGTAGATCGTACTTATGGTCCAACTTCTGAAAAAACTTTAGCAAACGCAGCTGAAGTTAGTAGTGAAAATTTTGAA